>NZ_JBFARL010000011.1:0-76462 GCF_040674655.1 Actinomadura sp. NPDC049753
GGCCCCGTGCGGAGACGTCTCCGCACGGGGCCGCCGCGCCGACCCCGCTGGAATGCGCTACATCGGTCCGGCCTCGGTGAGGCCGCACGACGGGTCCATGCGCAGCCACCGGGTGATGCCGAGAGTGCGCAGGAACGGCACGTCGTGGCTGACCACGATCAGAGCCCCCTCGTAGGCGGCGAGGGCCTGCCCGAGCTGAGCGGCGCTGGCCATGTCGAGGTTGTTCGTCGGCTCGTCCAGCAGGAGCAGCTGCGGGGCAGGCTCGGCGAGCAGCAGCGACGCCAGCACGGCGCGGAACCGCTCGCCGCCGGACAGGGTCCCGGCCCGCTGGTCGGCCCGCGCTCCGCGGAACAGGAACCGCGCCAGCCCCGCCCGGATCCGCGCGGGCGGAGCCGACGGCGCCTGCGCCCGGACGTTCTCGGCGACGCTGAGGTCCTCGTCCAGGACGTCCAGCCGCTGCGGCAGGTACCGCACCCCATCTACCCCGAGCTTCACGGCCGTGCCCTCGGGGACGCGGTCGCCCACGAGCGCCCGCAGGAACGTGGTCTTGCCCGAGCCGTTGGGCCCGACCAGCGCGATCCGCTCCGGCCCCCGGACGATCAGCTCGCCCAGCGTGCCGGGCTCCGGCTCGGAAGCGGCGAGCCCCGTCACGGTCAGCACCGTCCGCCCCGCCGGGACGCGGGTGGCGGGCAGCTCGACGCGGATCTCCGCGTCCTCGCGGACGGCCCCCTCGGCCTCGGTGAGCCGCGTGCGGGCGTCGGCGAGCCTCTCCTCGTGCATGATGCGGTGCTTGCCGGCCGAGACCTGCGCCTGCCGCTTGCGCTCGCCCATCACGATCTTCGGCTCGCGCTTGTTCTCCTGCATCTTGTTGCCGTAGCGCTTGCGGCGGGCCAGCTTGACCTGCGCCTCCTCCAGTTCGCGCTTCTGCCGGCGCAGGTCGGTCTCGGCGGCCCTGACGGTCCGCTCCGCGGCCTCCCGCTCGACCGCGAGCAGGTCCTCGTAGGCCGACAGATTGCCGCCGAAGGACCGCACGGCGCCCTCCCGCAGGTCGGCGATCTCGTCGACACGGTCGAGCAGCTCGCGGTCGTGGCTGACGACGACGAGCACGCCCGTCCAGGACGCCACCGCCTCGTACAGGCGGTGGCGCGCGGCCAGGTCCAGGTTGTTGGTCGGCTCGTCGAGCAGCAGGACGTCGGGACGGGCCAGGAACCGCGCGGCCAGCCCGACCATCACGGCCTCGCCGCCCGACAGCGTCGGAACCGTGCGGTCCAGCCCGAGGTGGCCGAGGCCGAGCCGGTCGAGCTCGGCGGCGGCGCGCTCCTCGACGTCCCAGTCGTCCCCGACGGCGGCGAAGTTCTCCTCGGTGGCCTCGCCGCGCTCGATGGCGTGCAGGGCCGCGCGGGTCGCGGTGATGCCGAGCAGGTCCGACACCGTGGCGGCGTCGTCGAGGACGAGGTTCTGCGGCAGGTAGCCGACCTCCCCGTCGACGCTGACGGTGCCCGAGCCCGCGCGCAGCTCACCGGCGATGATCTTCAGCAGGGTCGACTTGCCGGAGCCGTTGACACCGATCAGGCCGGTCCTGCCGGCGCCGAACGCGACGTCCAGCCCGTCCAGCACGACGGTGCCGTCCTCCCACGCGAACGACAGGTCCGAGCAGACGATGGCGAATGACATTGAGCGGCCTCCATGGTGGCGAGAAAGATGCGGAACGCATGGAGACACCGCGGATCGCGCGACGCGCCGGCGGGCATGACAAAGCCCGGCGGGTAAGAGTCCGCACTGAGGTCACGTGCGCGGGCCGGAAGGCGGCCACTGCGCGGTGTCGGACCTCAGATCCTCAATGGACTCCCCTACCGGGCGGCGATGTGACGCGATCGAGAATACCCGACGACCTATCGCAACACAAGTAGCGTTAGGAATCGGCCCCCGTCCGCAGTGGCCCGAGACGCGCGCGTGCCCCGGCCCCCTCCAGGGGGCCGGGGCACGCGCGTACCGTCAGGCGCCGCGCAGGACGGCTCCGGTCCGCTCGGACGCGGCGGCCACGGCGGAGTCGCGGGCCTGCGACACCTCCTCGGCCGTGAGCGTCCGGTCCGGGGCGCGGAACCGCAGCGAGTACGCCAGCGACTTGCGGCCCTCGCCCACCTGCTCGCCCGTGTAGACGTCGAACAGCCGGATCGCCTCCAGCAGCCCGCCCGCACCTTCGCGCAGGGCCGCCTCGACCTCCGCGGCCGGGACGCCGGAGTCCACGACCAGCGCGACGTCCTGCATCGCGACCGGGTACGACGACACGTGCGGCGCGCGGACGCTCACCGGCTCGCCCAGGCGGCGCAGCTCCAGCTCCATCGCGCACGACCGCGCGGGCAGCCCGTACGCCTTCGTGACGCGGGGGTGCAGTTCGCCGGCGTGCCCGACCAGGGTGTCGCCCGCGTACAGCGCGGCGCAGCGGCCGGGATGCCACGGCGCGTGCTGGTCGGCCTTCACCGTCAGCTCGACGCCGACCTCGCGGGCCACCGTGCGGGCGGCCTCGACCGCGTCGGCCCACAGCGCCGGACGGCCCTCGCCCCACCAGCCCGACGGCTCCCGGTCGCCCGACAGCACCACCGCGACCCGGTACGGCTGGTCCGGCAGCGCGGCCTCCAGCCCGGCGACCTCCTCGGCCGTCGGACCGCGGTCCACGGCGAGGCGCGGCGCCCGCTCCGGGGCGTCCGGGCGCGGCCGGAACACCATGCCGACCTCGAACAGCGCGGCGTCGCCGAAGCCGCGTCCCACGTTGAGCGCGAGAACCTTGAGCAGGCCCGGCAGCAGCGTGGTGCGCAGCAGCGGCTCCTCCTCCGACATCGGGTTCGCGAGCCGCAGCGTCCGCCGCCGCGCGTCGTCCTCGGGGAGCTGGAGGCCGTCCAGGTCCTTGTCGGCGACGAACGGGAAGGCGAGCGCCTCCACGTACCCGGCGCCGGCGAGCGCGCGGCCGACCCGGCGGCGCAGCCGCTGCTCGGCGGTCAGGCCCTTGCCCGCCGCCGGGCGCGGCGCCCGGGCCGGGATGTTCTCGTACCCCTCCAGGCGAAGGACCTCCTCGGCGAGGTCGTTGGGCGCGGTGAGGTCAGGACGCCAGGACGGCGGCGTCACCGTCAGCACGTCGTCGCCGGCCACCGTGCAGCCGACCTGCTCCAGGCGCCGGACGACCGCGTCCCTGCCGTAGGTCACGCCCGCGACCCGGTCGGGATGCCCGGCGGGCATCGTCACCACGGCCCGCTCGACCGGCGCCTCGGCGTGCGTGACGCCGGGCACGATCTTCGCGCCGCCCAGCTCGGCGAGCATCCGCACCGCCCGGTACGAGGCGTACAGCGGCAGCTCGCGGTCGACGCCGCGCTCGAACCGGTGGGACGCCTCGCTGTGCAGCCGGTGCCGGCGGCTCATCCGCGCGGTGCCCATGGCGTCGAAGTGCGCGGCCTCGACGACCATGTCGCTCGACCGCTCGTCGATCTCGGTGGCGAGCCCGCCCATCGTGCCGGCCATCGAGATCGGCCCCGACGCGTCGGTGATGAGGATGTCGTCGGGGTCGAGGGTCCGCTTGACGTGGTCCAGCGTCTCCAGCCGCTCGCCGGGCTCGGCGCGCCGCACGACGATCGGGCCGGTCAGCTTGTTCCGGTCGAACGCGTGCAGCGGCTGCCCGAGCTCCAGCATCAGGTAGTTGGTGATGTCGACCGCCAGCGACACCGGCCGCATCCCCGCGCGGTGCAGGCGCACCTGCATCCACATCGGGGTCCGCGCGTCCGGGTCGAAGCCGCTCACCTCGCGCAGGACGAACCGGTCGCACACCGCCGGATCGCCGATGCTCGCCGGGTAACTCGGGCTCTCGTCCCCCTCCGGCAGCGCCACGTCCGCCGGGTCCCTGAACGGAACCCCGTAGGCGATGGCGGCCTCGCGGGCGATGCCGCGGATGGACAGGGCGTAGCCGCGGTCGGGCGTCACGGCGATGTCGAGGACGTCGTCGCGCAGCCCCAGCATCTCGATCGCGTCCGCGCCGACGGGGGCGTCCGGCGGCAGGACGAGGATGCCGTCGTGGTCGTCGCCGATCCCGAGCTCGGTCACCGAGCAGATCATGCCCGCCGACATCCGGCCGTAGGTCTTGCGGGCGCCGATCTCGAACCCGCCGGGCAGCACGCCGCCCGGAAGGACGACGACGACGCGGTCGCCGACCGCGAAGTTGGTGGCGCCGCAGATGATGCTCTGCGGCTCTCCCGTGCCGTTGGCGTCGCCGACGTTCACCTGGCAGTGGCGGATCGGCTTCTTGAAGCCGGTCAGCTCCTCGAACGCCAGGACCTCGCCGACCACCAGAGGGCCGGCGATGTCGGCGCCGGGCGACTCGACCGTCTCGACCTCCAGGCCCGCCGCGATCAGCTCGGCGGCCAGCGCGCGGCCCGTGACGTCGGCCGGGAGCTCGACGTACTCGCGCAGCCAGGAAAGCGGGGCCCGCATCAGATCTCCGTCCCGAACGGGAGGGTGAACCGGACGTCGCCCTCCACCATGTCGTACATGTCTTCCACACCGTGCCGGAACATCAGCGTCCGCTCGACGCCCAGCCCGAACGCCCAGCCGCTGTAGCGGTCGGGGTCGACGCCGCAGGCCACCAGCACCCGCGGGTTGACCATGCCGCAGCCGCCGAGCTCGATCCAGCCCTCCGAACCGCAGGTGCGGCACGGGTCGCCGCCCGGCTCCGCGGACGCGCCCCGGCACACGAAGCACTGCATGTCCACCTCGGCGGACGGCTCGGTGAACGGGAAGTACGACGGCCTGAACCGCGTCCTCAGCCCCTCGCCGAACATCCCGGAGACGAACGCGTCGATGCCGCCCCGCAGGTCGGCCATCGTCAGCCCCTCGTCGACCGCCAGGCCCTCCAGCTGGTGGAACACCGGGCTGTGCGTGGCGTCCAGCTCGTCGGTGCGGTACGTGCGGCCGGGCGCCACCACGTACACCGGCAGCGGCCGCGACAGCAGCGACCTGATCTGCATCGGCGAGGTGTGGGTGCGCATCACCAGCCCGGAGTCCTCCGACTCGACGAAGAAGGTGTCCTGCATGGTGCGGGCCGGGTGGTCGGGCAGGAAGTTCAGGGCGTCGAAGTTGAACCACTCCGCCTCGACCTCGGGCCCCTCGGAGACCTCGAAGCCCATCGAGACGAAGACGTCGGCCATCCGCTCCTGCAACGTGGTCAGCGGGTGGCGGGCGCCGCGCGGCGCGCGGTTCCACGGGAGGGTGACGTCGACGGTCTCCTCGACGAGGACGCGGCGGTCGCGCTCGTCCTCCAGTTCGGCCTGGCGCTCCTTGAGCGCCTTCGCCACCGCGCCCCGGGCGGCGCCGATGCGCTTGCCGGCCTCGGCGCGGGCCGCGGGCGGCAGCGCGCCGATCTCGCGGTTGGCCAGGGCCAGCGGCGAACGGTCGCCGGCGTGCGCCAGCCGGACCTGCTTCAGGGCGTCGAGGTCGGCGGCCGCGGCGATCGCCGCGAGCGCCTCGGCGCGAGCCCGCTCCAGCTCCTCGGGCTGCAGCGCGGACACCTCGACGGGGTCATAGGACTTGTTGGGTGCAGACATGTGGTGTGATCGACTCCGGTCGGCGTGGGACGCCCGCAGTCTAGTGCGCGGGCGGAGAACATCCGGAAAGCGTGCGCGTGACGCGCTGGCCCGACCAGGGGGCCCGATGCCGTGCCGCGGCGTGGACCGCGGATCAGCCGGCGTAGTCGGGGGCCCCTGCGGGCACGGTAAATCGGAACTCGGCGCCGCCGCCGGGCGCCCGCCGCACAGTGATCACACCGCCGTGCGCCTCGACCAGCCCCTTGACGATGTAGAGCCCGAGCCCGGTGCCGCCGCGGCGGTTGCCGCCGGGGCCGCGCCAGAACTGCCGGAAGACGCGCTGGACGGCCTCGGGCGGAATGCCCTCGCCCTCGTCGCGCACCGACACGGCGGCCCCCTCCTTATGCGCGTCCGGCTCCACCACAATGGTGACAGTACCCGCTCCGTGGCGCACCGCGTTTTCGACGAGGTTCCCGAGGATCTGATCCATCTTGTCGGGATCGAGCCACATCTCGGGCAGCTCGCCGCGCACCTCGAAGCGGAAGCGGTCCTCCGGCTCCCCGGCCGCGACGCGGCCCGCGATGACCTTGCGGACCTCCTCGGGAATGTCGACGACCTGGCGGCGCATCTCCAGCCGGCCCGACTCGATGCGGGACACGTCCAGCAGCTCGGTGATCAGCCGGGTGACCCGGTCGGCGTCGGCGTTGACGGTCTCCAGCATCACCCGCTTCTGGTCGTCGTTGAAGCGGTGCCACTTGGCCAGGAGCGTCGCGGTGAACCCCTTGACGCTGGTGAGCGGCGAGCGCAGCTCGTGGGCGACGGTGGAGACGAGGTCGGCGCGGTCGCGCTCCTGCCGGGCGCGGTGCAGGGCGTCGCGCAGGCACACGGTGAACCGTTCCACGCGGCGTTCGGCGTCGCGCCGGTACGCCGCGGTCACGAGCACCTCGGTGCCGCCGGGAAGGAACAGCACCCGCTCGGGATGGCGGGTCCGGGTGGACAGGCCGCCGTAGGGGGCCAGGCACTTCCACCAGTCGCGGCCCTCGGCGTCGTGCAGGGGCAGGACGTCGCGGAAGTCGCGGCCCACCGCCGACCCGGCGGGGATCCCCGTGATCCGCGCGGCGGCGGCGTTGAACACGACGACGCGGGCGTCCCGGCCGGCGACCATCAGCCCGTCGGGCAGGTCGTCCGGGCGGCCCTCCTCGGGGCCCGGCCCGGACCCCGCCTCGGGTCCGCGCGCGGCCACGAGAGGGGTCTCCTCTCCGCCCACAGCGGCCTCCAGAACACCGATGGGAACGCGGCCTGTCGGAAAGAGACTCTAGCCGGAGTCGGGCCCCTAACGGGACCCGGAAACCGCCTCGCGGCAAGGCATGTGTAGCCTCCGTGCAGGGTGTCGCCGTCTTCCGCGGAGGACCGGAACAGCGGTTCGCGCCCTCATCCGGACCTCGTGGGCGAATCCTGGCCGGACAGCGCGTCCTCGACATCGGGGTGGATCGCGAACAGCCGGTGCAGTCCGGTGATCATCAGCAGCCGCAGCTGGGCGGGCCGCACCCCGGCGAGAGCGATCTCACCGCCGTCGGCGGAGATCTGGTTGTGCGCGGCGACCAGCGCGCCGAGCCCGGCCGCGTCGCAGAACGGGACGGCGGCGAAGTCGGCCACCAGGCGGCGCGGCCCCGCCCCGGGCAGCCGCCCGTGCATCTCGACGAGCCGGTCGCGCAGCGTCCCGGCGGTGCGCAGGTCGATCTCCCCGGCCACCGCGACGACGGCGGTGCGGACCCCGACCCTGGCGGTCTCGATGCGCAGCCCGTCGTCGGTGTGCGCACAGGAAAGACCAGGGGCGGCACCCGAAACGGCGTACGGGACGGCGGAGGCCCGGACCGCACCGGCCCGGCACCGCACCTCCGGGGGGCGCCGGCCCGCCCTTCCGGCCCGCCTGCTCTCCTCGGTCATCACGCTCGCCCCCACTCTGTGCGGCCTCGTAGCCGCCCTGGTCAACCCACTGATCAACACGTTAGGCGCGGTACCGCGACGGCGTGATCCCCCGCCGGTCGCGGTTCCCGCTCCTACCCGCGGACGAGCCCCGCGCGGCGGCAGGCCCCCCTGCCGCGCGTCCACGCGGAGACCATCTTCCCAGCTCACCCGTCACGGGGCGGCGCCATTGGCGACCGCATGCGGCCATTCGATCACGGAATGCAGTGAAAACACCGGGACCGCGCCGCGCCTCACGTGCGGCTCGGGCGCTCTCCCTCGGAGCCGCGCTGCGCCCGGGCCGACGCATAGAGGCATACGGCCGCGGCCGTCGCCAGGTTCAGGCTCTCGGCCCGCCCGTAGATGGGCACGCGGACGACCTCGTCCACATGCCGCAGGATCTCCTCGGGCAGCCCCCACGCCTCGTTCCCGAACACCCAGGCGGTGGGGCGCGCGAGCACCCCCTCGTCGATCGCCTCGTCGAGGGTGCGGTCGCCCGCGCCGTCGGCGGCGAGGACGGTCAGGCCCGCGCCCTTCAGCTCCGGGATCAGCGCGTCGAACCGGGGGCCGACGACGACCGGCAGGTGGAACAGGCTGCCCGCGGAGGCGCGGACGCACTTGCCGTTGTAGGGGTCGACGGACGCGTCGGTGAACACGACCGTCTCCGAGCCCGCGGCGTCGGCGGTGCGCAGGACGGTTCCCGCGTTGCCGGGGTCGCGGACGTGCGCCAGAACGGTCACCAGCCGTGGACCGTTCTCCAGCGCCCGGTCCAGCGGGACGTCGACGAACTCGCAGACCGCCAGCAGCCCCTGCGGGGTGACGGTCTGGGCCAGCTCGGCCATGATCTCGCCGCTGACGCGCAGCACCGGCGCTCCGGCGCGCTCGGCGGCGAGCACCAGCTCGGGGTGGCGGGCCTCCGCCTCGGCCGTGGTGAACAGCTCGGCGAGGCCGCCGGGGATCCGCAGCGCCTCCCGCACCGCCTGCGGCCCCTCGGCGAGGAACCGGTTCTCACGGCGCCGGAACGCGCGTTTGGCGAGCCGGCGAGCGGCCTTCACCCGTGGTGATCGGAGAGAGGTCAGCTCGCGGCCCGCCATATCGCTGTGATCGCCCGTGTGCCGGTCACCCGGCTCAGGCGGCCTCCGAACCCTCGGCCGGCAGCGCGTCCTTGGCGATCTTCACCAGGGCGGCGAAAGCCGGGGCGTCGTTGACGGCGAGCTCGGCGAGCATGCGCCGGTCGACCTCGACCTCGGCGGCCTTGAGGCCCTGGATGAACCGGTTGTAGGTGATGCCGTTGGCGCGGGCCGCGGCGTTGATCCGCTGGATCCACAGCCGGCGGAACTGGCCCTTGCGGTCCTTGCGGTCCCGGAAGGCGTAGGTCATCGAGTGGAGCTGCTGCTCCTTGGCCTTGCGGTACAGGCGCGAACGCTGCCCGCGGTAGCCGCTCGACCGCTCCAGGACGACCCGACGCTTCTTGGCGGCGTTGACCGCCCGCTTCACGCGTGCCACGTGCTGAACTCCTTCGTGGGGGCCGGGGCCGTGCTGGCCTCGGCCGGTCGGCGATGTTCCTGGTCGAGTGCTACTTGCGCAGCAGCTTCTTGATGTTCTTGGCGTCGGCGTCGGCCACCACGGCCGGGCCGTCGAGGCGCCGGGTCCGCTTGGACGGCTTGTGCTCGAGCAGGTGGTTGCGGTTGGCGCGGCGGCGCATCACCTTGCCGGAGCCGGTCAGCTTGAAGCGCTTCTTGGCACCGCTGTGGGTCTTGGTCTTCGGCATGGTCGCCGTCGTCTCCCTCTTTCCGGCCTCCGTGCCACCGGCACGAAGGCGCGCCTGATCGGCGCACCGCACGGCGATCCGTGGACGCGCCAGGTCAGGCTTCAATGTACGTACGCCGCGACTTCGCTCAGCCGCGAGATCGCGATGGGGGCCGCCGCGAGGCCGGTCCCGGAACGGCCGTCAGACGGTGGTCTCCGACTCCTGCCCGCGGGCCGTCTTCTTCTTGTGCGGACCGAGCACCATGATCATGTTTCGGCCGTCCTGCTTGGGCCGCGACTCGACGAAGCCGAGCTCCTCGACGTCGTCGGCGAGCCGCTGCAGCAGCCGGAAACCGAGCTCGGGACGGGACTGCTCACGACCACGGAACATGATCGTGACCTTCACCTTGTCCCCGGCCTTCAGGAACCGCACCACGTGACCCTTCTTGGTCTCGTAGTCATGCGGGTCGATCTTCGGGCGGAGCTTGATCTCCTTGATGACCGTGTGCGCCTGGTTCTTCCGCGCCTCACGCGCCTTCATCGCGGACTCGTACTTGAACTTGCCGTAGTCCATGAGCTTCGCGACGGGCGGACGCGCGGTGGGCGCCACCTCGACGAGGTCGAGGTCCGACTCACGCGCGAGTTCAAGGGCCTTGGCGATGGGCACGATGCCCACCTGTTCGCCGTTCGGGCCGACGAGCCGGACCTCGGGCACGCGAATGCGGTCGTTGATACGCGGTTCGGCGCTGATGGGACCTCCTAGGGGCCGTTCTCAGGTTCATTGGACCGGTCGTACCCCGAGGCTTCCACGAGAAAAGCCCCGCACGACTCACGCACGGGGCCACCTTCGGTCTCCCGGGACGGACATGCCGCCCGGGAACGACGGCGGGACGGGCTGAACGCCCGTTCGCCGGACCGAGACCCACCGGCCTTTTCAGCCGGTCAGGTGGGAGGTGGCCTCCGCTTGAGCGCCCGGCACGCGCCACCGTCTGGTCGCGCGCACAAGGCCGGTCGACCACCAAGAATACCACCCGGTGGGACCGGGTGCGCCATGCCGAACGATCATTCGCCGCATACCGGGCGAGGGCCCGGATGAGGGTACGCCGTCCGGTACAACAGGCCGCGACGCGGTGTGATTCCCAGTGCCCTCGTGCCCCGGAGGAGTGAGACTGTTCTGGCCGGGCGCGTCTCGGCGCGCGGGCCGCCGATTGTTACGGTGGAGGCGAGACGGCCCGGTGGGGCCGGCACCAGGGAGGACTCCCGCGATGCCCTCGGTCGACGCCGGCGCCGCCGGCCCGCTCACCGCCGCGCCACCGGCCCGGCTGCAGTTCGCGCAGAAGGCCTTCATCGTCTCGGGCGGGCGGCTTCTGCTCGTCCGCAAGGCCGCCTCCGACCCGTTCCACCCGGGACGCTGGGAGGTGCCCGGCGGGCGGCTGGAGGAGGCGGCCGACCTCGATCTCGACGACCACATCCGCCGCGAAGTCTGGGAGGAGGTCGGGCTGAAGATCGATCCGGGTCCGCCCTTCCATCTGTGGCAGTGGTTCATGCCCGACCGCGAGAATCCCGCCGGGCAGATCCGGGTGGTCGCGGCGGCGCGCCGCTGCCGGCCCGTGACCCTGGACGCGACCTTGGAGAACCAGGACGCCGGCGACCATCTGGACCGGTGCGCCTGGGTGCCGCTGCGCGAGCTCGGCGGGTACGACCTCATCCCGAGCCTGCGCCCGGTGATGCGGGCCTTCCTGGTTCCCGTCGGCTGACCGGGTGATGGCGCCGTTCCGATCGCCCCTCGAATGGCCGGGCCTCGACGGCGCCGCCGAGCGCCGCTTCGCGCTCTTCGTCATCGGGGACGCGGGGATCGAGGTGCGCGCGAGCCTGCCGGGCGTCCGCTTCGCCGAACTCGACGCCGACCGGCTCTGCTACGCACCCGCCCGCGTGCTGACCGCGGGGACGGCGGTCAACCTCGCCCGCTGCGCGGTGGGCTACTTCCGCCGGGTCGGCGTGCTGGCCAAGGTCGGCGACGACGACTACACGGAGGCGATCCGCCGCGAACTGCGCCGGATCGGCGCGGACCACCGCCTGGTCGTCGAGCCGGGCGTCCCGAACGGCGTGTCGGTCATGCTGCGCGCCGGTGAGGCGGACGGCGGCGGGCCCGGCGTCCGGCTGCTGGTCGTCCAGGACGAGCCGCCCGCCCGGCGGCTCTCCGCGGCGGACGTGCGGGCGGCGGCGGCCGGGATCGAGGACGCCGACGTGCTCGCCGTGGACGGATACTCGCTGCTGGCCCCCGGCTCCCGGGAGGCGCTCCACGAGGCGGTGCGCACGGCCCGCGCGGCGGGCACGCGGGTGGCGTTCGACGTCGTCCCCCACGACGTCGACGCGCGGCTTCCCGCGTCCTGCGTACTGCCGGTCCTGCGGCGGGCGGACCTCGTCGTCTCCGAGGCGCACACCCTCGCGCGCCTGCTCGGGCATCCGCCGCCCGCCGGCGGCCGGGAACCCCGGGATCTGCTGCCGGTCCTCGACCGCGCCGTTCCCGCCGGTCCCCTGTGGCTGCTGCGGTTCGGCCCGACCTCCCTCGAACGGGTGCTCGCCCACCAGCGGGGACGGCCGCCGGTGGTGTACTCCACCGGCTACGACCGCGGGGCGCCGCGGGCGGGGTACGGGGACCGGCTGACCTCGTGCGAGCTCTACTGGTGGCTGTCGGGAGGCTGATCCGTGCCCGGCGGCGGGGCGGCCGCCGCCCGCATCGCCCGAAGCGTGCGCAGGAAACGCCGCCTGCTGGCGGGCAGCCCGAAGCTCTCCTGCCAGCGCCAGGTCCGGCTCGGGCCGGCCGCCGCCACGGCCCAGCGCAGGAACTGGCTCCGCACGCCGTCGCCCGAGTGGGCGGTCGCGACGCCGTCCTCCTCGATCAGCAGGTAGGAGCGGCCGGCGCGGTAGCAGTCCCGGAGGGTCCCGTGGTCCGCCGGAACGCCGGGGCGCCCCTCCCGCTCCACGACCGCCCGCACGCCCGTCGTGCCGGGGAGGAAATGCCAGTGCGCGTGGTCGATGCACGCGCCGCCGCCCTGGGGGCTCGCCGGTCCGTGCTCGAACAGCACCAGCCCACCGGATCCGTACGCCTCCCGGTAGAGGCGGGCCACGCGGTCGCGCCACCGCAGCGCGCACTCCCACATCGGCCCGGAGAAGTCTCCGGCGCACTGGTGGTGCTCGCGCGTCACCAGCAGGAGGTGCCCCTCGGCGAGCGGCGCGACGTCCGGGATGAGGAAGAAGTCGCGGTCGCCGGCGATGACGCCCGACTCTCCGGGCAGGCCGGCCATGCCGTTGAAGCGGAATCTCAGCGGGGGGCACAGGACGCAGTCGGGGTCGGACCCGTCCCGGACGGTCTGTTCGGCCAAGCCACCTCCAGCATCGCGGAACGCGGGAGCGGTCTGCCTCCAGCGTGCCCGGCGCCGCGCCCCGGTGCTCGCTGCGGCGGCGGATACAGACGCGGAACCCGCGAGGTACAAATCCTGGCCCGCCGGGAACAACAAGAGCAGAAGGCCAGAACGTGAACCAGACACCTCCGCTCCCGTCCCCGGCGCCCCCCGCGCCCCGCGCAGTCCGCTCCGCCGCCCGGCGGCGACGCGCGGACCTCCCGGTCATCGACATGGCCGTCCTCGACACCCGGCTGAACGAGTCGCTGGACGTCCTGCGCGACACCTACGCCCCCGCGCTCGGCGCCGGCGGGGGCTGGTACCACGAGCTCGCGCGACCGGAACCCGGCACCACCGCCACCGCCCTCGGGCTGATGGCGTTCGCCGAGGCGGGGCGGGCATTCGAGCACTTCGACGACGGCCTGGAACTCCTCGCCGCCCGGCAGACCCGGTCCGACGACCCGCTGCGCGACGGCGGCTGGGCCACCAAGACCAGCCTCGGCATGCCGGTGGTCGAGGCCACCGGCTGGATCGCGCGCTTCCTCGCCCGCGCCCGCTGCGGCCTGCGCGAGGACGCCCCCGACCTGGAACGCGCCTACCGGTGGCTGCTGTACAACCAGAACCCCGACGGCGGCTGGGGCTCGCTGCACGGCTGCCCGTCCCGGGTGTGGCTGACGTGCCTGGCGCTGCGGGCGCTCAGCCAGCTCAACCCCTACGACCCCGCCGTCGACCGCGGCGTGGAGTGGCTGACGGCCGACCGGACCGCGCACCGCCCCGCCTGGGGCCCGACGAAGGCGTCCCGGCCCACCGTCACGCACACCGCGTTCGCGCTGGTGACGCTGTCCGAGGCGCGCCCGGACCTGAGGACCGAGCGGCTGCTGGACGCCTACGACTGGCTGCTGAAGCACCTCGACCCCGACGACGACCACACGTGGATCGAGACCTACGGTGTCTCGCCGCGCATCGTGTCGGAACGCGGCACCGGACCGGAGCCGGTGTGGCGGCTCGCGCTGTGGCACTACGGGCTGCCGATCGCGCTCACCGCGCTGCTGCGGGACCCGCGCGGACCGCACGGGCCGACCGTCGCCCACGCGTTCCGGACGCTGGTGCGCGGGGAGGTCGCCGACCCGCGCTGGAACGGCTACCCGGGCAGCGGCCGCACGTCGCTGTGGACGCTGTGGTGGAGGCTGGAGACGCTGGTCGCGCTCTCCCGGACCCCCCTCGCCCGGAACGCCGACGTCCTGCACTGGCTGCCGGAAGCGATGGTCGTGCAGCGCGCCCACGCCCGGGAGCGCCCGCTGGCCGATCTGCTCCCGCACCGCCGCCTCGTCGACCCGGTCGCGCTGGCCCAGCGGCACTGGGCGGCGTTCCTGCTGAGCCTGGTGTGCGCGGGCAGCGCGCTCGGCGTCGCCGCGGGCGTGTGGGGCTGGAAGGACTTCTGGCTCAGCGTGATCCTGCCGATCGTCCTCACCAGCATCGACGAATCGGTCAAGCGGCGCCGTGCCCAGCGCGCCCCGCCCTGAGGCGGGGTCAGGCGCGGCGGGCGAGCTCCGCCTCGCCCGCGGCGCGCATCGCCTCCACCGGCACGTCGTCGCGGCCGGTCATCAGGGCGACCTGCCGGACGGCCTGGTGCAGGAGCATCGCGAAGCCGCCGACGACCGTGCCTCCCGCGCGCTCGACGGCCGCCGCGAGCGCCGTCGGCCACGGCGCGTACACGACGTCGAACACGGCCGCGCCGGACTCGGCGACCGGCGCGGCGAACGCGTCGGCGGCCCGCCCGGGCAGCGTCGACACCACGAGCTCCGCCGGGAGGTGCGCCGGCGCCTCGTCGAGCTTCACGACCCGCACCGCGAGCCCGAACCGCTCCCCCACTCCGGCCGCGGCGGCGGCGCGCTCCGGGGTGCGCACCGCGAGGACGGCCTCGCGCGTGCCGAGCCCGGCGAGCGCCGCCAGCGCGGACGCGGCCGTCGCGCCGCCGCCCAGCACCAGCGCCGTGGACGGAGCCTTCAGCCCCGCCTCGGCGAGCGCCGTCTCGATGCCGTACACGTCGGTGTTGTCGCCGTGGCGCCGCCCGTCCCGAAGGACGATCGTGTTGGCGCCCCCGACCTTCACCGCGAGGTCCGAGACCGTGTCCACCAGGCCGAGCGCGACGCGCTTGAGCGGCATGGTCAGCGACAGGCCCGCCCATTCGGGCCCGAGGCCGTCCAGCACCGCGGCCAGGCCGTCCTCGCCGCACTCGACCGCGTCGTAGGACCAGTGATCCAGCCCCATCGCCGCGTACGCCGCCCGGTGCAGCACCGGCGACAGCGAATGGGCGATCGGCGACCCGAGCACCGCCGCGCGGCGGCCCGTCCCGCCGGTCACTGGCCCGGGTGCGCCCTCTGCCATGCCCGGAACTCCTTCTCGATCGCCTGCCGCTCCTGCTCCGTCGTGGCGAACTTGGTGACCTTGTTCGTCGGGTCGGTGGCGATGAAGTACAGCCACGTCCCGTCCTCCGGGGCCAGCGCCGCCTCGATCGCGTCCGGGCCCGGATTGGAGATCGGGCCGGGCGGCAGGCCCGCGTGCAGGTAGGTGTTGTAGGGCGAGTCGGTCTGCAGGTCCTTCTCGGTGACGGTGAGCCGCCGCTCGTTCAGCGCGTACAGCACCGTCGTGTCGAACTGCAGCTTCATGCCCTTCTCCACCCGGTTGTAGATGACCCGGGAGATCTTCGGCAGGTCGCTGGGCTTGCCGCCCTCGGCCTGGACCAGGCTGGCGAGCGTGATGACCGTCGCCGGGTTCATGTGCGCCTTGCGCGCCTCGGCGACGAGGTCGACGCTGGCGGCCTCCTTGTTGAAGCGCGCCACCATCTCCTTGAGGATCTGCTCCGCCGTGCCGTTCGGGTCCAGGTCGTAGCGCCCCGGATACAGGTAGCCCTCGACCTTGCCCCGCGCGTAGGCGGGCAGCCCGAGGCTCTTCGGCCGCTTCGCCACCGCCTGGAACTCCCTGACGGAGATGCCGGTCTTCTTCGCCAGCAGCTCGAAGACCTCGACGGCCCGGCGGCCCTCGGGGATCACGACCTGGTTCCCGGCCCGCGACTTCGGGTCCAGCAGCAGCGCCACCGCCGCGGCCGACGACATCTGCAGCCGCATCTGGTAGAAGCCCGGCTGGATGCTGGAGGCGCGGGCCTCCTTGTTGTAGGTCTTCACGAACGCCGCGGAGCTCTTGACGACCTTGTGCTGCTCCAGCGTCGTCCCGATCACCGACCCGGTCGCGCCGTCCTTGATCTGGACGGTGACCTTGCCGGTGCCCGCGCCGTCGTAGTCCGGCGGATGCCACTTGTTGTCGAGCCACGCGTACCCGAGGACGCCGCCGGTGCCGAACACGGCCACGAGGAACGCCATCGCGAACAGCGCGGCGGCGCGCCCGCTGCGCTTGCGGCGCTTCTGGCGCTTGCGCCGCCGCCGCTGGTCCCGCCTGCCGCGGGCCTCCTCGGGCGGAGGCCCGTCGCCGTACGGGTCGGAGAAGAGGTCCAAATCGTTCATGAGCTCCCCTGGACGATCTCGCCCGGGGGGCGTCCGGTCAACCGCTCGGCGTCGAGGGCCGCCTGGAGCAGGACCGCCGCGGCCGCCTGGTCGACGACCTTGCGCCGCGCCTGGCCGTGCACGCCGCCGGCCCGCAGGCCGCTCTCGGCGGTGACGGTGGTGAGCCGCTCGTCGTGCAGCCGCACGGTCTCCGGGGGGAGGCGATCGGCGAGCCTCGCCGCGAACCTGCGCGCCGACTGCGCCGCCGGGCCCTCCCGGCCCGACAGCGACGTCGGCAGCCCGACGACGACCTCGATCGCCTCATGCTCGGCGACCAGGTCGACGAGCCGGTCGACGTCGCCCTTGCCGCTCTTCACGGTCTCCAGGGGGGACGCCAGGATCCCGCCGGGATCGCACCGGGCGACCCCGACCCGGACACTCCCCACATCCACCCCGAGCCGCACGCCCTGCCTCACTGCCTCGCCTCCGCTCGGCGGCTCGGAGCGCAACCCGGCACCGGCTTCCCTCGTCGCGTGCTCGCTCCTTCGTCGCTCCGCGCGCTCCTCAGTCCACCCGGCGCCGCACTCCTCACAGGCCTCACGACCTCGCCTCCGCTCGGCGCCGGCGAGGCTCGTCGCTCCTGCCCCGTCGTGCCGGGCTCACGCGGCCCCTACCGCCTGCTCGACGGCGGCGAGGGCCTCGCCGATCGCGGCGGGGTTGGCGCCGCCCCCCTGGGCCAGGTCGTCCTTGCCGCCGCCGCCCCCGCCGAGCGCCTTGGCGGCCAGGCCGACGAGGGCGCCCGCCTTCAGACCGCGGTCACGCGCGCCCTGGGTGACGGCGACGACCACGACGGGACGGTCCTTCGGCACCCCGGCGACCATCACGACCGCGGGGCGCGAGGTCAGGCGGCCGCGGATGTCGACGGCGAGCTTGCGCAGGTCGTCGGCGCCGGTGCCGTCGGGGGCGCGGTGCCCCACGAACGCGGTGCCGGCCACGTCCTTGGCGCCGTCGGCGAGGGATCCCGCGATCGCGAGGACCTGCTGCGAGCGGAGCTTCTCCAGCTCCTTCTCGGCGTCCCGCAGCCGGGCGACCACGCCGGAGACGCGCTCGGGCAGCTCCTCCTTGCGGGTCTTCATCTGCTCGGCGAGCTGCGCCACGAGGACGCTCTCGCGGGCCAGGAAGCGGAAGGCGTCGATGCCGACGAGCGCCTCGACGCGCCGGACGCCGGCGCCGATGGACGACTCGCCCAGCACCTTGACCAGGCCGAGCTGCCCGCTGCGGGCGACGTGGGTGCCGCCGCACAGCTCGCGGGAGTAGTCGCCGACCTCGACGACCCGGACCTCGTCGCCGTACTTCTCGCCGAACAGCGCGAGCGCGCCCATCGCGCGGGCCTCGTCGATCGAGGTGTGGAAGGCGCGCACGTCCAGGTCGCCGACCAGGACCTCGTTCACCTCGTCCTCGACGTCGCGCAGCACGCTCGCGGGGACCGCGCCGGACGCGGTGAAGTCGAACCGGAACCGGCCGGGCGAGTTCTCCGACCCGGCCTGCGCGGCGGACTCGCCGAGCGCGCGGCGGAACCCGGCGTGCACCATGTGGGTCGCGGTGTGCGAGCGGGAGATCGCCCGGCGCCGCTCCACGTCGACCTCGGCGTAGGCGGTGTCGCCGGCCTGCGCCTCGCCGCTGCGGACCCGTCCGCGGTGCACGATGAGCCCGGCGAGGGGCGCCTGCACGTCGGTCACCTCGACCACGGCGCCGTTGCCGAACCTGATCAGGCCGTGGTCGGCGAGCTGGCCGCCGCCCTCGGCGTAGAAGGGGGTGCGGTCGAGGACGACCTCGACCTCGGCGCCCTCCCCGGCGGCGGGCGCGTTGGCGCCGTTCACCAGCAGCCCCACGAGGCGGGCGTCGCCGGCCAGGCTGCCGTAGCCGGTGAAGTCGACCCTGCCGCCGGCGCCGGTGAGCAGCTCGTCCAGGACGGAGACGTCGAGGTTGCCGGTCTTCTTGTCGCGGGCGTCCTTCTTGGCGCGGTCCCGCTGCTCCTTCATGAGCCGGCGAAAGCCCTCCTCGTCCACCTGGAGGCCCTGCTCGGACGCCATCTCCAGGGTGAGGTCGATCGGGAAGCCGTAGGTGTCGTGCAGCTTGAACGCCTGCTCGCCCGCCAGGGTCGCGCCGCCGGAGCGCTTGGTGTCGTCGACGGCGGTGTCGAAGATCGCGGTGCCGGTGCGCAGCGTCTGGAGGAAGGACTCCTCCTCCGCGTCGATGACGGTGTGGATGTTCGCGGCGGTGCGCACCAGCTCCGGGTACTGCTCGCCCATCGCCTGGATCGAGACGGCCGTCAGCTCGTGCATGAGCCCGGCGTCCTGCCCGCCGAGCAGGCGCAGGTTGCGGATGGAGCGGCGCAGGATGCGGCGCAGCACGTAGCCGCGGCCCTCGTTGCCGGGGCGGATGCCGTCGGCGACCATCATCGTGCCGCTGCGGACGTGGTCGGCGACGACGCGCAGCGATACGTCCGCGCGGTGGTCGCGGCCGTAGGAGGTGCCGGTCAGCCCGGCGGCGCGGTCGAGGACCCGCCAGAGGGTGTCGGTCTCGTAGATGTTGTCGACGCCCTGGAGGATCGCCGCCATGCGCTCCAGGCCCATGCCGGTGTCGATGTTCTTGGCCGGCAGGTCGCCGAGGATCGGGAAGTCGGTCTTGCTCTCCCCGGGGCCCCGCTCGAACTGCATGAAGACGAGGTTCCAGACCTCCAGGTAGCGGTCCTCGTCGGCGATCGGGCCGCCCTCGCGGCCGTACTCGGGGCCGCGGTCGTAGTAGATCTCCGAGCAGGGGCCGCACGGGCCGGGCACGCCCATCGACCAGAAGTTGTCCTCCATGCCGCGCCGCTGGATGCGGTCGAGGGGGACGCCGACCTTCTCGTGCCAGATGTTGTGGGCCTCGTCGTCGTCTTTGAAGACGGTGACCCAGAGCTTCTCCTCGGGGAAACCGAAGCCGCCGTCTTCCCGCGACCGGGTCAGCAGCTCCCAGGCGAAGGGGATCGCCTGCTCCTTGAAGTAGTCGCCGATGGAGAAGTTGCCCAGCATCTGGAAGAAGGTGGCGTGCCGGGTGGTCTTCCCGACCTCCTCGATGTCGGGCGTGCGCACGCACTTCTGCGCGCTCGTCATCCGCTGGGACGGAGGGGTGCGCTGGCCGAGGAAGTACGGCTTGAAGGGGACCATGCCGGCGTTGACCAGAAGCAGCGTCGGGTCCTCGGCGACCAGGCTGGCCGAGGGCACCACCGTGTGCCCGCGCTCCTCGAAGAACCCGAGGAAGCGGCGTGCGACCTCTGCCGACTCCATATCAGTGGCCATCCTTGTCGTTCTCGATGATCGTGTATCTCGCCTTGAGCACGCGGCGGGCCTGCGGCCCGCCGCCGTCCGGCGGGGCCTGGTCCATGCGGACGGCCTCGCGCAGCTCCTCCTCACGGGCCCGCATCTCGGTACGGACGTCGGAGGCGAAAAGCCTCAGCCGCTCGCCGGCGCTCTGCCCGCTCGACACCGCCCGCGCGGCGACGCTCTCGGGCGACAGGGCGCGCGTGAAGCGCTCCACGCGCCGCTTGACGCGGTGCGTGGCGTAGACGCCGGCGCCCGCGCCGACCGAGAGCCAGAACAGCCGCCTCATCTGCGTCCCCTACCCGGGGAGCGGGCCGGCAGCTCCGGACGTCCGGACGCGGCGCGCTCCTCCCCGTCGCGGTTGCCGAGGGCCTTGCGGACGCCGTAGGAGAAGGCGGCGGCCTTCACCAGCGGCCCGCCGACCACCGAGGTCATCACGGTGGTGACGGCCGAGACGTTCTGGGTGACGCCGGCGACCTGCCTGGTGATGACGTCGGTGCGGCCGAGCTGCTCGTTGGCGCGCTTCACCGTCCGGGTCATGTCCTCCATGAGCGGGCCGGCCTGCTCGCCGATGTCGCGGACGAGCTCGCTGGCCTCGCCGAGCAGCTTGGAGAGCTTCAGCAGGGTGAGCGCGACGAACGAGACGAGCACCGCCCAGAACACGGCCACGATGAGGCCTGCTAGCTGTCCACCAGTAAGCATCAGGGCTTTCCGTTCGCGTGAGGCCGGCACGGGGCCGGGCATGGCCTGACAGACCTTACCGGTCCACCACGCCGCTTGGCGGGAGCACCGGCCGGCGAAGAACGATCACCGCCGGTCCGCGGCGCCGCGCAGGACGGAGCGGATCCGCGCGAGCACCTCGGTGAACCGGGCTTCCGCGCCGTGCCTGGTCGGGCGATAGTACTCCCGTCCGTCGACCGCGTCGGGCGCGTACTGCTGGCGGACCACGCCGCCGGGATGGTCGTGCGCGTACCTGTAGCCCTGCCCGTGCCCGATCTTCGCGGCGCCCTTGTAGTGGGCGTCGCGCAGGTGGCCCGGGACCGGACCGGCGAGCCCCTTGCGGACGTCGCCGAGCGCCCCGTCCACCGCCGTGATCACCGCGTTGGACTTCGGCGCGAGGGAGAGATGGATCACCGCCTGGGCCAGGTTGATGCGGGCCTCCGGCAGGCCGACGAACTCCACCGCCTGCGCGGCGGCGACCGCGGTCTGCAGCGCGGTCGGGTCGGCCATGCCGACGTCCTCGCTGGCGTGCACGATCAGCCGCCGGGCGATGAACCGGGCGTCCTCGCCGGCCTCGATCATGCGGGCGAGGTAGTGCAGCGCCGCGTCGACGTCGCTGCCGCGGATGCTCTTGATGAACGCGCTGATGACGTCGTAGTGCTGGTCGCCCTCGCGGTCGTAGCGGACGGCGGCCCGGTCGACGGCCTTCTCCAGCACGTCCGTGTCGATCGCCCCGCCGTCGTCGACGACGAGCGCGGCGGCCTCCAGGTAGGTGAGGGTGCGGCGGGCGTCGCCGCCGGCCAGCCGGATGAGGTGGTCCTCGGCGGCGGGATCGAGGGTGACCGCCCCGTTCAGCCCGCGCTCCTCGGTGAGGGCGCGGCGGACGACCTCGCGCAGGTCGTCCTCGCCGAGCGGCTCCAGGGTGAGCAGCAGCGAGCGCGACAGCAGCGGGCTGATGACGGAGAAGAACGGGTTCTCGGTGGTGGCGCCGATGAAGGACACCCAGCGGTTCTCCACGGCGGGGAGCAGGGCGTCCTGCTGGGCCTTGTTGAAGCGGTGCACCTCGTCGACGAACAGGACCGTCTGGCGGCCCGTCATGCCGAGCTCGCGGCGCGCCAGGTCGATCTCGGCGCGGACGCGCTTGACGCCGTCGCTGACCGCGGACACCTCCACGAACCGGCGGGAGGTGACATGGCTGACGACGGTGGCGAGGGTGGTCTTGCCCGTGCCGGGCGGCCCCCACAGCACGAGCGACATCGGCACGTCCCGGTCGACGAGCTGCCGGATCGGCGTGCCCGGGCCGAGCAGGTGCCCCTGCCCGACGACCTCGTCGAGGGCGCGGGGGCGCATGCGGACGGCGAGGGGCTGCTCCGCGCCGCCCCGGGCGGGCGCCGCCGGCGGCTCCGCCCGTACGTCCGCCGAGACCGCCCCGTCCCGCTCCGGAGTGTCGAAAAGGCCTTCCGGCTCGCCCGAATCCGCCCTGCTGGTCACGCTCCGACACTATCTCGCGGCGCGGACAGTCCCGGACGCTCGCGCGGGTCCGCGCGGGGCCGCTCCGCACGCGCATCCGGCGGGCGGGAACCCCAGGGGCGGCTGCGGCGTTGGACCAGCCCGGAAGACGCGACCAGGAGCGTGACGGTGTCCGGTACGGCCCCCCGTCGACGCCACGGGCTGGCAGGGCTGCTCGTGGCGCTGTTCGTCGTGGGCGGGCTGGTGTTCAGCTACGGGCTGGGCCACGCGCCCCCGCCGCGCGTGTGCACCCAGCACGCCGTGAGCGTTCCCGTCGGCGCCGTGTCGGCGTCCACGGGCCACGAGCAGCCGGGCGCCGCGGCCGCGCCGCTCAGCGGCTCTCACGGCCCCGCACAGGACGCCCCGGCCGCCGCCCCGACGAAGATGCCCGCGCCCGTCCCGATGGACGCGTGCCTCTGCCTGGCCGTCCTGTTCACCCTCGTCCTGCTGGGCCTGGCCGCCGTGCTGCGCCGGCCCGTCTCGCGCCTGCCCGCCCGTCTCGGCTGGGCGTTCGCCCCTCCGCCCTGCACGCGGCTCGCCCCCGCGTCCTGGCCCTCACTCCAGGTCCTCCGGCTGTAGAAGGACCGGCCCTCCGGCCGATCGCACCGCCCGCGTCCACGCCCATGGCCGATGCGGCGCTGCCCTGTCCTTCCTGACCTACAGCACCTGAGAGGACGCCCTCATGTCCAAGAGCGCCCGTAACAAGAACGCCCGCAACGCCAACGCGCGCGGCAAGACCGCCACGAAGAACGCGCTGACACAGCGCGAGATCCCGTGGGGAGGCATCGCCTTCTTCGCCGTGATCGGGCTGGTGGCGGTCGTCGCCATCGGTTTCACGTTCATGCAGACCAGGTCGTCGTCCGCCGACGGCTCCGCCTCCGTCCCCGGCCTCGTGACCAAGGACGACCTCGGCCGCGGCCACGTCGGCGGCAGCGTCAAGTACGACACCGACCCGCCGATGGGCGGCGACCACAACCCCGTGTGGCAGAACTGCGACGGCCGCGTCTACGACACGCCGCTGCTGAACGAGCACGCCGTCCACTCGCTGGAGCACGGCGCCGTCTGGATCACCTACCGGCCCGGCCTTCCCGCGGACCAGCTCGACGTGCTCAAGGGCAAGGTCTCCGCGACCGACTACACGCTGCTCAGCCCCTACCCGGACCAGGACTCTCCGGTCACGCTCACCGCGTGGGGCAGGCAGCTGAAGCT
Source organism: Actinomadura sp. NPDC049753 (assembly GCF_040674655.1). Taxonomy (NCBI): domain Bacteria; kingdom Bacillati; phylum Actinomycetota; class Actinomycetes; order Streptosporangiales; family Thermomonosporaceae; genus Actinomadura; species Actinomadura sp. NPDC049753. The sequence continues at coordinate 22,983 of NZ_JBFARL010000011.1, forward strand.
CCAGCAGGCCACCGACGCGCGGGTGGACCGGTTCCTGCGGGCCTTCGTGAAGGGCCCGCAGACCCCCGAGCCGGGCGCGGCCTGCTCGGGCGGCAAGGACACCCCGTGAGCGAGGGCGCCGCGGCGCCGCGGGGACGGCGCGCCACCGTCGTCCTCGCGGTCCTGGTCCTGCTCGCCGGAGCCGTCCTGGTCGCGCTCGCCGTCTCCCGCTCGGAACGGCCCGGAACGGACGGCCCCGAGGCGGGTTTCGCCCGGGACATGAGCGTGCACCACGCCCAGGCGGTGCGGATGTCGTTCATCGTCAGGGACCGCACGGACGATCCCGAGACCCGGCTGCTGGCCTTCGACATCATCAACACCCAGTCCGCCCAGATCGGCATGATGACGGCCTGGCTCGACGAGTGGGGCGTGCCGAAGGCCGACCCGTCCGGCCGGATGCGCTGGATGGCCGGGCACGGAGGCCACCGCGACGGCGGGGCCCCGATGCCCGGCATGGCGACCCGCGACCGGCTCGCCGACCTGGAGAAGGCGTCCGGCCGCGACGCCGAGGTGCAGTTCCTGAAGTTGATGATCGCGCACCACCGCGGCGGCGTGGCCATGGCGCGGGCGGTGCTGGAGCGCACCGGGCACGACCGGGTGCGGCGCCTCGCCCGCACGATGGTGGAGGGGCAGCAGGCCGAGATCACGCAGATGAACGCGATGCTCCGGCAGCGCGGCTCCCCCGCCGTGTGAGCCGGTCCCCGCGAGGTTCGCGATAGCGCTTGACAGCGCCGCCGGATCGCGCGTCACTGACCACCATGGCTCACAACCTCAGCGGCTACCACCGGGCCCTCGACCTCTTCGAGGGCCTGGTGGCCGGCGTCCCCCGCGACGGGTGGGACGCGCCGTCGCCCTGCGCGGGGTGGACCGCCCGGGACGTCGCCGGCCACGTGACCGGCGGCCAGTTCCTGGTCCGGGCGCTGGCCTCGGGCCAGCCCGAGCCGGACGTCAACGCCGCCCCCGCGCGGTTCGTCGCGGGCGACGTCCTGATGAGCTGGCGGGCGGCCCGCAAGGAATGCGCGGCGGCGCTCACCCCCGACGCGCTCCACCGCCCCATCCCCTTCGACGGGCTGGGCGAGCTGCCGCTGGGCGACTTCCTGGAGGGCTACATCCTGGAGCCGCTGGTGCACGCCTGGGACCTGGCCCGGGCCACGGGGCAGCCGTCGCGCCTCGACCCGGACCTCGTCCACCACGCGTTCGCCACGGCCCAGGTGGTCGCCGCCTCACTGCGGTCCGAGGGGCATCTGGCGCCGCCCCTGCCCGCTCCGCGCGGCGCGGACGAGCAGACGCGCATGCTCGCCTTCCTGGGCCGCTCGGCCTGAGCGCGGCGGCGGGGGTCAGGAGAACTCGGCGAGGGTGCGCTCGGCCTCTTCGAGCCAGGCGCGGCGGGCGCTGAGGGCCTCCTCGGCCTCCTTGACGTCCTTCTGGCGGCCGGCCTCACGGGCCTTGCCGAGCCGCTTCTCCAGCTGCTCGATGGAGCTGCGCAGCTGGGCCACCGTGGCCTCGGCGCGGGCGCGGGCCTCGGGGTTGGTGCGGCGCCACTCGTTCTCCTCGGCGGAGCGCACGGCCTCCTCGATCTTGCGGAGCCGCCCCTCCAGGCGGTCGCGCTGGTCGCGCGGCACCATCCCGGCGGCCTCCCAGCGCTCCTGGATCGCGCGCAGGGACTGGCGGGCCTGCCGGACGTCCCGCACCGGCAGCAGCCGCTCGGCCTCGGCGAGGATCTTCTCCTTCTCCTCGGCGTTGCCGCGGAACTCGGCGTCGCGCTCGGCGAACGCCGCGCTGCGGGCCTGGAAGAAGGTGTCCTGCGCGCCCTTGAAGCGGGCCCACAGCTCCTCCTCGGCGTCCCGGGAGGCGCGCCCGGCGAGCTTCCAGCGGCGCATCAGGTCGCGGTAGGCGGCGGCCGTGTCGCCCCAGTCGGTGGAACCCGACATCGCCTCGGCCTCGGCGACGAGGCGCTCCTTCTCCCGCCGGGCCTCCTCACGCTGGTCGTCGAGCGTGGCGAAGTAGGCCTTGCGGCGCTTGGTGAAGGCGTTGCGGGCGGCCGACAGCCGCTTCCACAGCGCGGTCTCGGTGGGACGGTCGATCCGGTCGGCGGCCTTCCACTCCTCGACCAGGAGGCGCAGGCGCTCGCCGCCGTTCTTCCAGTGCGTCTCCTCGACGGCGATGCGCTCGGCCTCGGCGACGATCCGCTCCTTGGTGTCGCGGGCCTCGTGCCGGTGCTGCTCGCGCTGGGCCTTGACCTCCTCGCGGCGCCGCCCGACCTGCTCCGTCAGGCCGTCCAGGCGGCGCAGGAGGGCGTCGAGGTCGCCGACGGCGTGCGCGTCGGCGACGGCCTCGCGCAGCCGGTCGATGCCCTGCTGGGCCTGGCCGGGCTGCAGGTCTGTGGTGCGGACCCGCTGCTCGAGAAGGCCGATCTCGGTGACGAGCGCGTCGTACTTGCGCTTGAAGTAGGCCAGGGCCTCTTCGGGCGCGCCGGCCTGCCAGGAGCCGACGACCCGCTCGCCGTCGGCCGTCCTGACATAGACGGTGCCGTCCTCGTCCACCCGGCCCCAGGGATCGGTCGCGCTGGACACCCTTGCCTCCTGAATCGCGGGTCCGGACGCGCTCACGGCGACCGGACCCTCCACACCTTAGTATCCCGTTCGCCTATTTCCCGGCGATCGTGACGTCCTGGATCTCTACCTTCTTCTTGGGCTTGCCGTCGCCCTTCGGGTCCGAGCCCGCGTCGGCGATCTTCTTCAGCACGTCCAGCCCCTTGGTGATCTTTCCGAACACCGTGTAGTCCGGCGGGAGCTGCGAGTCCTTGTAGACCATGAAGAACTGGCTGCCGTTGGAGTCCGGCAGGCTGCTGTGGGCCATGGCGAGCGTGCCCTCGGTGTACATGGCGCCGCTGGTGTTCTCGTTCGCGAACTGGTAGCCCGGCCCGCCGGTGCCCTTCGCGGTGGGGTCGCCGCATTGCAGGACGTTGAGCCCGCCGCTCGTCAGCCGGTGGCACGTGGTCTTGTCGAAGAAGTTCTTCTGCGCCAGGTACGCGAAGGAGTTGACCGTGCACGGCGCCTTGCCACCGTACAGCTGCACCTCCACGTCGCCCTGGTTGGTCTTCATCGTCGTCTGGACGACGTCCGTGTAGGCGGGCTTGCCCGGAGGGGTGCCGATGCCCTTGGGGGCGCCGTCCTGCTGGGCCGCCTTGTAGGTGCACCGGGGCCCGGCGGCGGTGGACTCGTCGTCCTTGGTGAGCACCATGAACGCGGCGCCTCCGACGACGATGACCGCCACCACCGCCGCGGCGGTGATGATCTTGAGGCGGCGCGCCCGCGCCGCCTCCTGCGCCTGCCGCTGCCGCTGCCGCTCGTAGCGCTGCCGCGCGAGCTGCTTCTTGCGGTCCTTCGCCGCCACGTGCCTCGCCTTCCGGTGTGATCAGGTGAACGTGCAGCGCATAGTAGCGGTACCGGGGGGTAAAAGCGCCTCCGCGTTCAGGGAGCGCCTCCCGCCCGGCCGCGCCCCGGCGGGCCGCGCCCCGCGACACGTCGGCCGCGCCAACTCGTTCGCGGTGGCCGTGGCCGCGCCGGTACCCTCGAACACGCCCACCCGAGATGGTTCTAAGGAAGGACGACCGTGCTCGTCGCCGGGTTCCCCGCTGGATCGTTCGCCGCGAACTGCTATGTCGTGGCGCCCGCCGCCGGTGAGGAGTGCGTGATCATCGATCCCGGCCAGGACGCCGAGGGCGGGATCGATGAGATCCTGCGCGAGCACCGGCTGAAGCCGGTCGCGGTGCTGCTGACGCACGGCCATCTCGACCACGTCTGGTCGGTGGCCCCGGTCTGCGGCGCCAAGGACGTCCCGGCCTACGTCCACCCGGACGACCGCGACCTGCTGACCGATCCGGCCAAGGGCCTGTCCCTGGGCGCCGGGCAGCAGCTGTTCGGCGGTCTGGAGCTGTCCGAGCCCGACGACGTGCGCGAGCTGGCCGACGGGGCGGTGCTGGAGCTGGCCGGGCTGAACTTCACCGTCGACCACGCGCCGGGCCATACTCCCGGGTCGGTGACGTTCCGGACGCCGAAGGCGCAGCAGATCCCGGACGTGATGTTCACCGGCGACCTGCTGTTCGCCGGCTCCATCGGGCGTACCGACCTGCCGGGCGGATCGTACGAGCAGATCCTCGCCAGCCTGTCCCGGGTGTGCCTCACGATGCCCGACGAGACGGCCGTCCTGCCCGGCCACGGCGAGCAGACCACAATCGGCCGCGAGCGCGCGACCAACCCGTTCCTTTCGGAGCTGGTCCCCGCGGACGGACCTGACAGAGGATTCTGATCTAAAAGACCATGAGTTCGAGTTTCCGGGCCCCGAAGGGGGTCAGCGAATACGTCCCGCCGCGAGCGGACCTCTTCTACGCCATCCGGGAGGCCTTCGCCGAGCAGGCGAGGCTGGCCGGTTACGGCTACCTGGAACTGGCGGTGTTCGAGGACACCAACCTGTTCCGGCGCGGCGTCGGCGAGTCCACCGACGTGGTGTCCAAGGAGATGTACACCTTCGAGGACCGGGGAGGCCGGTCGCTGACGCTGCGTCCCGAGTTCACCGCGTCGGTGCTGCGCTCCGTCCTGGAGAACAACCTGCACAAGGCGTCGCTGCCGGCCAAGGTGTGGACGACCGGGCCCGCGTTCCGCGCCGAGCGCCCGCAGCAGGGCCGCTACCGGCAGTTCTACCAGCTCGACCTGGAGGCGATCGGCAGCGAGGACCCCCAGGTCGACGCCGAGACGATCGCGATCGCGTGGAACTGGTACCGGTCCCTCGGCCTGACCCGGGTGCGGCTGCTGCTGAACTCGCTCGGCTGCAAGGAGTGCCGCCCCGCCTACCGGGCCCTGCTGCAGGAGTTCCTGCGCGGCCTGGACCTGGACGAGGACACCCGTGCCCGCGTCGAGCTCAACCCGCTGCGGGTGCTGGACGACAAGCGTCCCAAGGTCCGCGAGCAGCTCGTCGGCGCCCCGCTGATGGCCGACCACCTGTGCCCGGCGTGCAAGGCGCACCACGACCGCGTCCGGGAGCTGCTCGCCGACCTCGGCATCGAGTGGGAGGACACCCCGACCCTCGTCCGCGGCCTCGACTACTACACCCGCACCACCTACGAGTTCGACCACCCGCTGCTCGGCGCCCAGTCCGGCATCGGCGGCGGCGGCCGCTACGACGGGCTGTCGGAGGACATCGGCGGCCCCCCGCTGCCCGGCATCGGGTTCGGGCTCGGGCTGGACCGCACGATCCTCGCCCTGGAGGCCGAGTCCTCGGGCGGGCAGGGTCCCGCGTTCGCCGTCAAGCCGCGCTGCGAGGCGTTCGGCGTGGCGCTCGGCGACACCGCCGAGCGGCGCCTGTTCGCGCTCGTCGCCGAGCTGCGCCGAGCCGGGATCGCCGCCGACATGGCGTTCGGCGGCAAGAAGCTCAAGGGCGCCATGAAGGACGCGGACCGCTCGGGCGCCCGGTACGCCGTGATCCTCGGGGAGCGAGATATCGCGGACGGCGTCGCCCAGGTCAAGGACCTGGCCGAGGGCGAGCAGACCGCCGTCCCGCTCACCGACCTCACCACGACGTTGAAGGAAAGGCTCTCGAAATGATCCGCACCCACGAGGCGGGGACGCTCCGCAAGGAGCACGCCGGGCAGCAGGTAACGCTGGCCGGCTGGGTCGGCCGCCGCCGCGACCACGGCGGCGTCACGTTCATCGACCTGCGCGACGCCTCCGGCACCGCGCAGGTCGTCTTCCGCGAGGAGGACACCGCGCACGACCTGCGCGCCGAGTACTGCGTCAAGGTCGTCGGCGAGGTCCGCGTCCGGCCGGAGGGCAACGAGAACCCCGAACTGCCCACGGGCGAGGTCGAGGTCGCCGCCGCCCGCATCGAGGTGCTCTCCGACGCGGCGCCGCTGCCGTTCCCCATCGAGGGCGACGTCAACGTCAACGAGGAGATCCGCCTCAAGTACCGCTACCTCGACCTGCGCCGCGAGAGCGTCGCGCGGGCGATGAAGGTCCGCTCGGAGGCCTCGTTCCTGACGCACGAGGTGATGCGCGCGCACGGCTTCGTGAACGTGGAGACGCCCACGCTCACCCGCTCCACCCCGGAGGGCGCCCGCGACTTCCTCGTCCCGGTCCGGCTCCAGCCCGGCCACTGGTACGCGCTCCCGCAGTCGCCGCAGCTGTTCAAGCAGCTGCTCATGGTCGGCGGCCTCGAACGCTACTACCAGATCGCCCGCTGCTACCGCGACGAGGACTTCCGCGCCGACCGGCAGCCCGAGTTCACCCAGATCGACATCGAGATGTCGTTCGCCGAGCAGGACGACGTCCTGGCGGTCGGCGAGGACCTCGTGGCGCGCCTGTGGAAGGAGATCGCCGGGTACGAGATCCCCCGCCCGATCCCCCACATCACCTACGCCGACGCGCTGGCCCGCTACGGCTCCGACAAGCCCGACCTGCGGTTCGGCAACGAGCTGACCGACATGACGGAGTACTTCGCCGGCACGTCGTTCCGCGTGTTCCAGGCCCCGTACGTCGGCGCGGTCGTCATGCCCGGCGGCGCGTCCCAGACCCGCAAGGAGCTCGACGGCTGGCAGGACTGGGCGAAGGCCCGCGGCGCCCGCGGCCTCGCCTACGTGCTCGTCCAGGAGGACGGCACCCTCGGCGGCCCGGTCGCCAAGAACCTCTCCGACGCCGAGAAGGACGGCCTCGCCGCCAAGACCGGCGCCTCCCCCGGCGACGCGGTCTTCTTCGGCGCCGGCAAGCGGCACTCCACCCAGGAGCTCCTCGGCGCCGCGCGCCTGGAGATCGGCCGCCGCCGCGGCCTGATCGACGAGTCCGCCTGGAAGTTCGTCTGGGTCGTGGACGCGCCGATCTTCGAGCCCGTCGAGGACGACAAGGGCGAGCAGATCGGCTGGACGTCGGTGCACCACCCGTTCACCGCGCCCAAGCCCGAGTACGCCGACTCCTTCCAGGACGACCCGGGCGCCGCCCTCGCCGACGCCTACGACCTCGTGCTGAACGGCAACGAGATCGGCGGCGGCTCCATCCGTATCCACCGCGCCGAGATGCAGCAGCGCGTCTTCGACGTGCTGGGCCTGTCCAAGCAGGAGGCGGAGTCCAAGTTCGGCTTCCTGCTGGAGGCGTTCAAGTTCGGCCCGCCCCCGCACGGCGGCATCGCGTTCGGCTGGGACCGGGTGGTCATGCTCCTCGCCCGCCAGGAGTCGATCCGCGACGTGATCGCCTTCCCGAAGGCCGCCTCCGGCTACGACCCCCTGACCGCCGCGCCGACCCCCATCACCCCCGAGCAGCGCGCGGAGGCCGGGGTCGACTTCGTCCCCGAGGACGAGCCCTCCGAGAACTGACCCCCCCGCGAAAGGGGGGCCGCGTCCGCGGCCGCCCTTTCGCGTGCGTGCTTCCTACTTGGTGGCGCCGCTGGTCACCCGGTAGACGTCGTAGACGCCGTCTATGGACCGGACGGCCTTCAGGACGTGGCCGAGATGCTTCGGGTCGCCCATCTCGAAGGTGAACCGGCTGACGGCGACGCGGTCGCGGGTCGTGGTGACCGACGCCGACAGGATGTTGACGTGCTGGTCGGACAGGACGCGGGTCACGTCCGACAGGAGGCGGGGGCGGTCGAGCGCCTCCACCTGGATCGCGACGAGGAACACCGAGTCCTCGCCCGGGGACCACTTGACGTCGATCAGGCGGTCCGGCTGCGACCTCAGGCTCTCGACGTTGGCGCAGTCGGAGCGGTGGACGGAGACGCCGTGGCCGCGGGTCACGAAACCGACGATGTCGTCGCCGGGAACCGGGGTGCAGCAGCGCGACAGCCGGACCCACACGTCCGGGTCGTCGGCGACGACGACGCCCGGGTCGCCGGCGGGACGGCTGCGCTTGCGGCGCGTCGGCAGCGCGATCTCGGCGAGGTCCTCCTCGGCGCTCTCCACACCGCCGAGGGCGTCCACGAGGCGCTGCACGACGTGCTGCGCGGAGACCTGGCTCTCGCCCACGGCCGCGTACAGGGACGACACGTCCGGGTAACGCATGTCCCGGGCGAGGGCGAGGAGGGCCTCGCCGGACATCATCCGCTGCAGCGGCATGTTCTGCTTGCGCATGGCGCGGGCGATGGCGTCCTTGCCGGACTCGATCGCGGTGTCGCGGCGCTCCTTGGAGAACCAGTGCTTGATCTTGTTGCGGGCGCGGGCGCTCTTGACGAAGCCGAGCCAGTCGCGGCTCGGGCCCGCGTCCGGCGACTTGGAGGTGAAGACCTCGACGGTGTCGCCGTTGTCGAGGGTCGATTCGAGGGGGACGAGGCGGCCGTTGACGCGCGCGCCGATACATCGGTGCCCGACCTCGGTGTGGATCGCGTAGGCGAAGTCGACGGGTGTGGCGCCCTGCGGCAGCGCGATCACGTCGCCCTTCGGCGTGAACACGAACACCTCGGAGACCGACAGGTCGAAGCGCAGCGACTCCAGGAACTCGGCCGGGTCGGCGGTCTCCTTCTGCCAGTCGAGGAGCTGGCGCAGCCACTGCATGTCACCGGCCTTGCGGCCGCCGACCGTCTCCTCCTTGTACTTCCAGTGCGCGGCGACGCCGTACTCGGCGCGGCGGTGCATGCCCCAGGTGCGGATCTGCAGCTCGACGGGCTTGCCCTCCGGGCCGATCACCGTCGTGTGCAGCGACTGGTACATGTTGAACTTCGGCATCGCGATGTAGTCCTTGAACCGGCCGGGGACCGGGTTCCACCGCGCGTGGATCGAGCCGAGGGCGGCGTAGCAGTCGCGGACGCTGTCGACGAGGACCCGGATGCCGACCAGGTCGTAGATGTCGTCGAAGCTGACGTCCCGCGCGATCATCTTCTGGTAGATCGAGTAGTAGTGCTTGGGCCGGCCCGTCACGGTGGCCTTGATCCGGGCCTCGCGCAGGTCGGTGGAGACGTTCTCGATCACTTCCTGCAGGTAGACGTCGCGGCGCGGGGCGCGCTCGGACACCAGGCGGGCGATCTCGTCGAACCGCTTGGGGTACAGCGTGGCGAACGCGAGGTCCTCCAGCTCCCACTTCAGCGTGTTCATCCCGAGGCGGTGCGCGAGCGGCGCGAACACCTCCAGGGTCTCGCGGGCCTTCTTCTCCTGCTTGTGCCGCGGCATGTAGCGCAGCGTGCGCATGTTGTGCAGCCGGTCGCCGAGCTTGATCACCAGGACGCGGATGTCGCGGGACATCGCCACGACCATCTTGCGGACGGTCTCGGCCTCCGCGGCCTCCCCGTACTTGACCTTGTCGAGCTTGGTGACGCCGTCGACCAGGGCGGCGATCTCGTCGCCGAACTCGGCGCTCAGCTGGTCGAGGGTGTAGGGGGTGTCCTCGACGGTGTCGTGCAGCAGCGCGGCGCAGAGCGTCTCGGTGTTCATGCCGAGCTCGGCGAGGATCGTGGCGACCGCGAGCGGATGGGTGATGTACGGGTCACCGCTCTTGCGCTTCTGGTGCCGGTGGTAGTGCGCGGCCACGTCGTAGGCGCGCTCGATGAGCCGGAGGTCCGCCTTCGGATGCGTGTTGCGGACCGTCTTGATCAGTGGTTCCAGTACCGGGTTCATAGCGGGACCGCGCTGGGCGCCCAACCTGGCGAGCCTACGGCGCACCCGGGCGGCGGACGGCGGAATCGTGGCCTGCGTGGGCCTGGACGGTACGGCGGCCCCGGACGCGTCATCGTCGTCCGGGGCGGCGCCAGGGCCTGGAGCTGGGGGAACATCGGATCCCGACGAGGGCTGGGCGGGCGGGGCGGACGCGGGCGTCCGCGCGGCGGGCTCGTCGGGCTCGGGCGGCCGGACGTCGGGCGGTGGGGGCGCGCGCCGTTCCTCGGCGGCGGTGTTCACCGCGTCGGTCGATACCACCTCACCTGGCACCCAGCCTCCCTAGTCCACCCGAGCGCCGCACCGCGCGTTCACGCGGGCCGCGCCCGTTCCCGCCGGACCCTGATGGCGTCAGTGTATCCGGCCCTATTTCGTACTAGACCGTAACCAGGGAATGAACGTCCAGATTCCCCAGCTTGTCGCGTCCGTGCAGAAACGACAGCTCAAGGAGGACCGACAACCCGACGACTTCTCCGCCGCCCCGCCGGACGAGTTCGGCGGCGGCCCTGGCCGTGCCCCCGGTGGCCAGGACGTCGTCGACGATCAGTACCCGGTCACCGGGTTCGAAGGCGTCGAGGTGGATCTCGATCGTCTCGCTCCCGTACTCGAGATCATAGGTCTCCGCGTCCGTCGCCGAGGGCAGTTTCCCCTTCTTGCGCACCGGGACGAAGCCCGCCCCGAAGTGGTAGGCGACGGGCGCGGCGAGGATGAACCCGCGGGCCTCGATACCGACGATCTTGTCGATGGTGCCGCGGCCGTGGTGGTTCACCACGGCGTCGACCACCCCGGCGAACGCCACGTGGTCGGCCAGCAGCGGGGTGATGTCCTTGAACATCACCCCCTGCTTGGGATAGTCGGGGATGTCGCGGATCCGCTCCTGGATCAGCTTGCCGAGGTCCACTCCGCCCCCGCCCTACTTGCCGCCGCGGCGCTGCTGCCGCGTCCCGCGCTTCGGCTGCTGCCGCGACCCGCTCTGCACGACCTTCCGCACGGTGACCGTGCTGCGGATCTCGGGGGCGTCCTGGTGGTCGTCCTCGCCGGCGTCGTCGGAGGGGTCGTCGTCCGTCGCGGCGGAGGCGCCGGCGCCGGCCTTGACCCTGGCCTTCGACGACCGCTTCGAGCTCTGCTCGCGCCGGGCGATGTTCTGCCGGATCTGCTTGTACTTCGGCTCGCGCTCCTTGAACTGGACGAGCAGCGGCGTCGCCACGCAGATCGAGGAGTACGTGCCGACGATCATGCCGACGAAGAGGGCGAGCGACAGGTCCTTCAGGGTGCCGGCGCCGAACAGGGTCGTCCCGATGAACAGGATCGCGCCGACGGGCAGGATCGCCACCAGGGAGGTGTTCAGCGAGCGGACCAGAGTGCTGCTGAGCGCCTGGTTGGCCGCCTCGCTGTAGGTCGTCCGGGAGGTCGGGCCGAGCGGCTTGGTGACCTCCTTGATCATGTCGAAGACGACGACCGCGTCGTACAGCGAGTAGCCGAGGATCGTCAGGAAGCCGAGCAGCGTGGCCGGGGTGACCTCGAAGCCGGACCAGGCGTAGATGCCCGCCGTGATCACCAGGTCGTGGACGAGCGCCACCACCGCGGCCACGGCCATCCGCCACTCGAACGCCACCGACAGGTAGGCGATGATCAAGATCATGAAGACCAGCAGCGCCTGCCAGGCCTTCTTCTGGATCTCACCGCCCCACGAGGCGCCGACGACCTGCGTGCTGACCTTGTCGGCGGGGACGGTCAGCTCCTTGGAGACGCTCGTCTTGACCTTGGTGACCTGGTCGGAGGACAGGCTCTCGGTCGTGACCCGCCAGTCGCCGCCCGCCTTCTGCACGATCACCTGGTGGGGGCCGCCGTCGGCGACGGCGCCGCGCACCTGCTCGATCGAGGCGCTCGGCGCCTTGAAGGTGAAGACGGAGCCGCCCTTGAACTCCACGCCGAAGTTCAGGCCCTGCACCAGCAGGCCCGCGATCGACAGCGCCAGCAGCAGCCCGGAGATCGTGTACCAGATCTTCGGCCGGCCGACGATGTCCGCGCTGATCTCGCCCCGGTAGATCCGGGAGATGGCCGCACGCGTTCCCATGCTCAGGCCTCCTGGCTCGTCGTGCGGGCGGCTGGGGCGGAGGTGTCCTGCGCCTTGTGCAGGCGCCTCGGATCGAGTCCGGACATCGGATGCCCGCGTCCGAAGAAGTTCGTGCGCGCCAGCAGCGCGACCATCGGCTTGGTGAAGAAGAACACCACGACGACGTCGATGAGCGTCGTGAGGCCCATCGCGAACGCGAACCCGGCCACGCCGCCGACCGCGAGGAAGTACAGCACCAGGGCCGCGAGGAAGGTGACGGCGTCGGCGACGAGGATGGTGCGCCGCGCCCGCTTCCAGGCGTTCTCCACCGACGAGCGCAGCTTGCGCCCCGCCCGGAGCTCGTCCCTCAGCCGCTCGAAGTAGACGATGAACGAGTCGGCGGTGATGCCGATGGAAACGATCAGGCCGATGATGTGCGGCAGGGAGAGCCGGAAGCCCATCCCCTCACCGAGGATCACCACCGCCTCGTAGGTGATGGCCGACGCCACGACCAGGCTGGTCACCGCCACCAGGCCGAGGCCCCGGTAGTAGAACAGGCAGTAGAGCACCACCAGGCCGAGCCCGATCGCGCCGGCCACCAGCCCGCCGGTCAGCTGGTCGGAGCCCAGCGTGGACGACACCTCGTCGATGGAGCTCTGCTTGAACTCCAGCGGCAGCGCCCCGTACTTGAGCACGTTGGCGAGGTCGGTGGCGTACTGCTGGTTGAAGCTGTCGGGCGGACCGTCGATGCTGGCGGTGCCGCCGGTGATGGCGCCCTCGCGGATGCTGGGCGCGGACACGACCTGGCCGTCCAGCACGATCGCGACCTGCGCCTGCGGGGAGGACGGGTTCTGCTGGTAGGCCTGGGACGCGGCGGTGGTGACCTCGCCGAACTGCCGGGCGCCCGTGCCGTTGAACTTCAGCGAGACCGACCAGCTGGCCTGGCCCTGCTGAGCGTTCGGCGGCATCGCGCTCGCCGAGGAGACGCTCTCGCCCAGCACCCGGACCGGGCCGAGGATGTACTTGGCGGCCTGGCCGCTCTCCTCGTCCTGGTCGCAGGCGGCGACGAACTTGCGGTTCGGGTCGTTGGACCCGGGGGCCCGCCGGTCGCCGCTGTAGCAGTTCAGCGCCTCGAACTGGCTGATCACGGCCTTGTCGGTGACGCCCGGGTACTCCTGCGTGGGAGCGGTGGGCGGCGCGGACGGCTGGCCCAGCGGCGACGACGCCGACGGCGTGGCCGACGGCGCGGCGGACCCGGACGGCTTGGGCGTCGGGGCCGTCATCGCGCCCGACAGCGCCCGGCCCCGCGGGGTGGACGACGCCGACGGCGACGCGCTCCCCGAGGGGGAGGACGACGCGGACGGCGACGGGCTCTTGCCCCCGTCCTTCTTCGCCCCCGCGCTCTTCGAGGGGCTGGCGGACGGGGTGGGCGCCGCCCCGGTCGACGGCTTCCCGTCGGCCACCGCGAACACCTGGCGGAACTGCAGCTTGGCCGTCGTCCCGATCAGGTTGACGACGCGGCCCTGCCCCTCACCGGGGACGTTCACCACGATGTTGTTGCTGCCCTGTTTGGCGACCTCGGCGTCGGACACACCCAGACCATTGACGCGCTTCGTCATGATCTTGACGGCCTGGTCCATCTGGTTCGCCGGGGGATTCTTGCCGTTCGCGGTCTTGGCCGTGAGCGTCACGGTCGTGCCGCCGGCGAGGTCCAGGCCCAGCTTGGGCTTCGTCTGCCCCTGCCAGACCGCCAGACCGGCCATGACCACCATGATCGCGAAGAGCGCGAGGAGCGTGCGCCCGGGCTTGGGAGCATTCTTGGGCGGAGCCACTTGTCGTCGTACTTCCCGTCGTATCGTCGCCGTGAGAGGGGTCAGGCGGGCTTGTCGCCCGCCTCGACCTTCGCCTTCCCCTTCGGCTTGGACTCGGGCTCGCCGTCCTCGCCCGCGGTGTCCGCGGCCTCGTCGTCCCCGTCCTTGGACAGGTCGACCTCGGAGCCGTCCTTGGACAGGTCGACGCGGTCGCCGTCCTCGCCCTCGTCCTCGACGTCCTCGTCGTGCTCGTCGTCGAGCTCCTCGGGGTCGTCGTCCTTGAGGACCTGCATGACGGCCTGCTTGACGAACCGGACCTCGACGCCGTCGGCGATCTCCAGCACGATGCCGTCGTCGTCGACCGACACGACGGTCGCGCGGATGCCGCTGGTCGTCAGGACGCGAGCGCCCGGTTCCATGGCGTTCTGCATCTGCATCTGCTCTTTGCGGCGCTTGCTCTGCGGCCGGATGAGCAGGAAGTAGAAGACCAGTGGCACGGCGAGAAGCAGGAGCAGATTGAAGGACCCGCTACCACCCGAGCCCGCCGCGAGAATAATGTCGCTGCCCATTACTGGGGCATCCTTCCGATGTCGATTGCCCAGCCTGTGACCAGACCGGTCACGTGCAACGGGACCGCCGGCTGGAGACGGTGAACCAAGTCCCGGAGTCTAGAGAGTACGCGAGACCCCGGCAACGAGGCGACGATCGGCGACGCCGGGAAGTTCCCAACCCGTTATCAGATGATCACTATTCCGTCCCGCCGGCGTCCCTGTCCAGGTCGAACAGGGTGCCCGCCATCGGCGCCGTCGGCGGCTGGGGAAGCCCCAGGTGTGCCCACGCCGCGGCGGTGGCGACCCTTCCCCGCGGGGTCCTGGCGAGCAAGCCCTGCCGGACGAGGAAAGGCTCCGCGACGACCTCGACGGTCTCGGGCTCCTCCCCCACCGACACGGCCAGTGTCGACAGACCCACGGGTCCGCCGCCGAACTTGCGCATCAGCGACTCCAGGACGGAACGGTCGAGCCGGTCTAGGCCCCGTTCGTCCACCTCGTACAACGCCAGGGCGGCGCGGGCCGATTCCCGCGTGATCACGCCGTCGGCGCGCACCTCGGCGTAGTCGCGGACGCGGCGCAGCAGCCGGTTGGCGATGCGGGGCGTGCCGCGCGAGCGCCCGGCGACCTCGGCGGCGGCGTCATCGGAGATCTCCACGTCCAGCAGCCGGGCGGACCGGCGGACGATGATCTCCAGTTCGGCGGGCTCGTAGAAGTCCATGTGCGCGACGAAGCCGAACCGGTCGCGCAGCGGGCCGGGCAGCATGCCCGCCCGCGTCGTGGCCCCCACCAGCGTGAAGGGGGCGATGTCCAGCGGGATGGCCGTCGCCCCGGGCCCCTTGCCCACGACGACGTCGACGCGGAAGTCCTCCATCGCCATGTAGAGCATCTCCTCGGCCGGCCGCGCCAGCCGGTGGATCTCGTCCAGGAACAGCACCTCGCCCTCGGCGAGGGTCGACAGCACGGCCGCGAGGTCGCCGGCCCGCTCGATCGCCGGACCCGAGGAGATCCGCAGCGGCTGCCCCAGCTCGGCGGCGATGATCATGGCGAGGGTGGTCTTGCCGAGGCCGGGCCCGCCCGAGAGCAGCACGTGGTCGGGGGTCCGGCCGCGCCCGAGCGCGCCGTGCAGCACCAGCGAGAGCTGCTCGCGGACCCGTTCCTGGCCCACGAAGTCGGCCAGCTTCTTCGGCCGCAGCGCGGCCTCGATCTGCTGCTCGTCGACCCCGACGGCGTCTGCCGACACCAGCCGCTCGGTCTCGTCGGTCCCGCTCATCCCCGCTCCCTGCGCCTCCCCCGGCTCTCTCACTGCCTGCTCAGCTTCTTCAGGGCCGACCTCAGCAGCGCCGCGACCGGGGGCGTCTCGCCGCCGTCGAGCTCGGCGGCGACGGCGTCCACGGCGGCGTCGGCGTCCTTGGCCGACCAGCCGAGGTTGACCAGGCCCATCTGCACCTGCTGGCGCCACGGCTCGGCACGGGCGGGCGCACGCAGGTCGCCGCCGTCGTCCCCGACCGGGCCGCCGAGGCGGTCCCGCAGTTCCAGGACGATGCGCTGCGCGCCCTTCTTGCCGATGCCGGGCACCTTGGTGAGCGCCGTCACGTCCTCGGTGGACACGGCGCGGCGCAGCGCGTTCGGCGAGTGGACCGCCAGCATCGCCAGGGCGAGGCGGGGCCCGACGCCGCTGGCGGTCTGGAGCAGCTCGAAGACGGTGCGCTCGTCGTCGTCGGCGAACCCGAACAGGGTGAGGGAGTCCTCCCGGACGACGAGGGAGGTCGGCACCCGCGCCTCCTCCCCGACCCGCAGGCCCGCCAGCGTGGCGGGGCTGCACTGCACCGAGAGGCCGACGCCGTGCACGTCGATCACCGCCCCGTCGGGCCCGGCCGCGGCCACCCGGCCGCTGACGAAGGCGATCACTTGACGCTTCCTCCTCTGGTCCGGGCGGCGAGCCGCTCACGTTCGGCCCTGGCCGCCTCCTCGATCCGCGACCGCTGCGCGTGCGCGAGCCGCCGCTGCGCTCCCCCGCGCCACACGTGGCAGATGGCCAGGGCGAGCGCGTCCGCGGCGTCCGCCGGCTTCGGCGCCGTCTCCAGGGCCAGCAGCCGGGTCACCATCCTGGTCACCTGCGCCTTGTCGGCGCGGCCGTTCCCGGTGACGGCGGCCTTGGCCTCGCTGGGGGTGTGCAGCGCGACGGGCAGGCCCCGCCGGGCGGCCAGCAGCATGGCGATCCCGGCGGCCTGGGCCGTGCCCATCACGGTCCGCACGTTGTGCTGGGAGAACACGCGCTCGACGGCGACGGCATCGGGGCGCAGCTCGTCCATGACGGCCGCGATGCCCGTCTCCACGCCCAGCAGGCGCAGGGCGTGGTCCTCGTCGGGGGCGGTCCGCACGACCGACACGTGCACCAGCCGCAGCCGCTTGCCCGGGGCGCCCTCGACGACCCCGACCCCGCACCGGGTGAGGCCGGGGTCCACCCCCATCACCCGCACGGCCGCTCCTTCGATCATCTGTTCGGCCGCCAACGCTATCAATCCGCGTGGCCGGTCAGAAGTAATCCAGTGAGAACGGCGTGGCCGCGAACGCGGCCCCGAGCGCCTCCGCGTCCCCGCCCTGGAGCAGTCCGGCGCGTCGGAGGGTCGGAACGGGTATCCCGCAGTAGAGGGCCGACAGGCCGCGCGGCCCGAGGCGCACGGCGCCGGAGTCGGCGCTGGAGCGCTCCAGCCGGCCCTCGCCGCCCTCGATCTCCAGGCGCCAGTGGCCCGAGTTCGCCGGACACCGCGGATCGTCGATCTCCAGCGGGACGCCCGCGGCGACCCCGGCCGGGTAGCCGCGCGCCGCGATCGCCGCGGGCGCGTCGACCACCCGCAGCATCCACTGGGAGCGGTGGACGGTCTCGTGCTCGCGCTCGCGCGGCAGCCACAGCACGGGGTCCATCGGCGACACGCAGGCCCGCACCGACGCGGCCGTGGACGAACCGGATCCGACGATCGCCCACAGCGCCCTCAGCGTCCGCTCGGACGAGGCGACGAGCCGCTCGACCTCCAGCCCGGCGTTGCCCTCCGCCCAGCGGTAGGAGAGGAACCCGTCCTCGGCCAGGTAGTGGTAGGCGTCCGGGGCCCCCAGGTGCTCGCGCCATCTCGCCTCCGGCCAGCCGACCGGACCGCAGTCGCGCGCGGCCCGGTGCGCGCGGCCGACCACGGCGGCCACCTCGGCGGCTTCGCCGGGCCCGGCCCTGCGGACGGGGACCCGCTCGGCCGCGATCGTGCGCAGGGCCTCGGTGGACAGGTCGACGTGGTGCCAGCCGCCCGCGTGCTCCCAGCCGAGCGACCGGTAGAGCCGCGTCGTGGCAGGGTAGAGCATGGCGAGCGGGTGCCCGAGATCGGCGCATCGCCCCAGCAGGTCGGACATCAGGCTGCGGCCGAGCCCCCGCCCGCGCTCCTCGGGGGCGACCGTGATCGCGCTGACGCCGGCCGTGGACACCGCCCGCCCGTGCCACCACTGCGTCATGTCGAGCAGGGCCCCGGTGGCGACGACCGCGCCGCCGTCGAGGCCGGCGAACTGCCTCCCCGCCTCCGCCGCCTGCCGGACCAGCCGGGACCGCCGCGCCCACACCTCGTCGGACAGCGGCCCGAAGGCGCGGGCGCGGATGTCGCGGACGGCGTCCGCCTCGTCTGGTGCCAGAGCGCGAATCTCCATGATCCAGACCGTATGCGACGGCGCCGACGGGAACGCCGCCGCACCCGGGCGGGCGGCGGCGGCGTTCGCGGGGCGACGGCGCGTCAGGCGTCGATGGAGGCCATGACCTCGTCGCTCACGTCGAAGTTGGCGTAGACCTCCTGGACGTCGTCGGAGTCCTCCAGGGCGTCCAGGAGCCGGAACACCTTCTTGGCGTTGTCCTCGTCGAGCGGGACGGTGACGCTCGGCAGGAACTTGCTCTCCGCCGACTCGTAGTCGATCCCGGCGTCCACCAGCGCCGAGCGGACCGCGACCAGGTCGCCGGCCTCGCTCACGACCTCGAAGTTCTCCCCGTCGAGGTCGTTGACCTCCTCGGCCCCGGCGTCCAGGACGGCCATCATCACGTCGTCCTCGCTGGTGCCCGCCTTGGGGACGATCACGACGCCCTTGCGGTTGAACATGTACGAGACCGAGCCCGGGTCGGCGAGGGAGCCGCCGTTGCGGGTCAGGGCGACGCGGACCTCGGAGGCGGCCCGGTTGCGGTTGTCGGTCAGGCACTCGATGAGCACGGCGACACCGCCGGGGGCGTAGCCCTCGTAGGTGATGTTCTGCCAGTCGGCGCCCCCGGCCTCCTCACCGGCGCCCCGCTTGCGGGCGCGCTCGATGTTGTCGTTGGGGACCGAGTTCTTCTTCGCCTTGTAGATGGCGTCGTAGAGGGTGGGGTTCGCGTCGGGGTCGCCGCCGCCCGTGCGGGCCGCCACCTCGATGTTCTTGATCAGCTTGGCGAAGAGCTTGCCCCGCTTGGCGTCGAGGGCCGCCTTCTTGTGCTTGGTCGTCGCCCATTTGGAATGGCCGGACATCTGTCAATCCTCCTCTGTCGTCCGGCGCACCAGATCGGCGAAGTAGTGGTGCACGCGGAAATCGCCTGTCAACTCCGGATGGAACGCGGTCGCCATGAGGCGCCCCTGGCGGACGGCGACGATCCTACCGGCGTTCGGCCCGCTCTCCGCGCGTCCGAGGATCTCGACGGCGTCGCCGACGGACTCCACCCAGGGTGCGCGGATGAAAACGGCGTGGTACGGCGTGTCACCCATACCGGTCAGCGGGACGGCGGCCTCGAACGAGTCGACCTGCCGGCCGAACGCGTTGCGCCGCACGGTCATGTCGATCCCGCCGACGGTCTCCTGGCCCGCCACGCCGCCCCGGATCCGGTCCGCCAGCATGATCATGCCGGCGCAGGAGCCGTAGGCGGGCATGCCCGCCTCGATCCGCTTGCGCAGCGGTTCGAGCAGCTCGAACGAGCGCGCCAGCCGCCACATCGTGGTGGACTCCCCGCCGGGCAGGACCAGCCCGTCGACCCGTTCCAG
This sequence comes from Actinomadura sp. NPDC049753, assembly GCF_040674655.1. NCBI lineage: Bacteria > Bacillati > Actinomycetota > Actinomycetes > Streptosporangiales > Thermomonosporaceae > Actinomadura > Actinomadura sp. NPDC049753. The sequence continues at coordinate 42,098 of NZ_JBFARL010000011.1, forward strand.
CTCGTCTGGGCGGCGCACCTTCACGGTGCGCGCCCCGGCCTCCTCCAGCGCGCGCGCATGCTCGCGCACGTCGCCCTGCAGGGCGAGGACACCGATAGTGGGCACAGCAGTCACGTGGAAACCTTCCGGGGGCACAGGAGACGTCTCAACCCTAGACGTTCCTTACAACGCCCCACGACCTGGCTGATCTTCCCAGACCCTCCGCGCCCCGCTTCGGGCGCTTCAGCCGCTTAGCCGTGGGTGAGAACCCCCGCACCCCCGAAAGCACAAGGACTGACCGCCGCCTTCCGCTCCGCAGACTCCGCTCAGGCGTGCCGGAATCGGCGGACCGGAAGCTCCAGTGGAAGGAAGCCGTCCTTGCCGCGGTCGGCGATGCCGCGGCCGAACATGTGCTCCTCGGCGAGGGCGAGGCCGAACTCCTCGGGGTCGAAGGGGAGCGGCACGTCCGGGGCGCCCGCGTCGACGGCGCGCCAGAAAGGGCGCTCGGCGGGCAGCCGCTCGCCCTGGTCGACGACCACGCCGTCCTCGGCGGTGACGTACACGTCGCGGAGCAGCACGCCCGACTCGTACCAGCGGAACCAGCAGCTGCGAATCACGTTGTGCAGGACGAGGACTCCGCAGCGGGAGCCGGGGAGCGCCGCCGCGGCGGTGTCGGCGATGCGGCGGGCGTCGTCGTCGAGGCAGAACAGCCTCCGGTCGCACAGCAGCAGCGCCCGCTCGAAGGCGCCGACGAAAAGCTCGTCCTCGTACGGCCAGAGCGCGAAGTCCAGGACCGTGTCGCCGGTCTCGGTGAGGGAGGCCGCCGGATACAGGCGGCGCGCGATCTTCGCGGCCGCGTCCGGATCGGGCGCCAGTCCCGACCGGAACACCTCGACGGGTTCACCCGCGCTCGCGCACGCCAGCGCGACCGACCAAGCCATGCTCTTCCCTCCCGCGGCCGGGCGCCGGCCAGGACTCGCCCCTCCGGCCGCGCCGTCAGCGTAAACCCTCGGGGCGGCCCGTGTGGAGGGGGTACCCACCGATCCGCCCGGCCACCCGGGCCGGGCGGACGCACCTGCGCTACCAGCCGCGGCCGGCGAACTTCTGGTCCTCGCCGAGGGAGGCGGCGTTGATGCCGACCATGGCCTCGCCGAGGCCGCGGGACACCTTGGCGATCACGTCGGGGTCGTCGTGGAAGGTGGTGGCCTTCACGATCGCCTCGGCGCGCTGGGCCGGGTTGCCGGACTTGAAGATCCCGGACCCGACGAAGACGCCCTCGGCGCCGAGCTGCATCATCATCGCGGCGTCGGCGGGGGTGGCGATGCCGCCGGCGGTGAACAGCACGACGGGCAGCTTGCCCGCCCGCGCGACCTCCTTGACCAGCTCGTAGGGGGCCTGGAGCTCCTTGGCCGCGACGAACAGCTCGTCCTCGGGCAGGTTCTGCAGGCGGCGGATCTCCTGCCGGATCTTGCGCATGTGCGTGGTGGCGTTGGAGACGTCGCCGGTGCCCGCCTCACCCTTGGAGCGGATCATCGCCGCGCCCTCGGTGATGCGGCGCAGCGCCTCGCCCAGGCTGGTGGCCCCGCAGACGAAGGGGACGGTGAACGCCCACTTGTCGATGTGGTTGTCGTAGTCGGCGGGCGTGAGCACCTCGGACTCGTCGATGTAGTCGACGCCGAGGGCCTGCAGCACCTGGGCCTCGACGAAGTGGCCGATGCGGGCCTTGGCCATGACGGGGATGGAGACCGCGGCGATGATCCCGTCGATCATGTCGGGGTCGCTCATCCGGGAGATGCCGCCCTCGGCGCGGATGTCGGCGGGGACCCGCTCCAGGGCCATGACGGCGACCGCGCCCGCGTCTTCGGCGATCTTCGCCTGCTCGGGCGTGACGACGTCCATGATCACGCCGCCCTTGAGCATCTCCGCCATGCCGCGCTTGACGCGGGCGGTCCCGGTCTCGGGCGCGGCGTTGTCAGGGGCGGGAGTGGAAGTGGACACGGGCATTCCTCACGTGGACGGACGACAAGTCTTTTCCCATGATATTGCCTGCTCGTACGACCTCTCGACCCGGCAGAGTGTCAGCGGGGGGCGCCGGCCGCTTACGGAGTGACGGGCGGTGGCCCTCAGGCGCGCCCTGCTAGGGCGTGTAGGGCTTTCCGTCGTTGACGAGCACGACCCAGACCTGGCCGCGGGCGAAGTTCATCGGCCTGCCGTCGGGGGTGGTGTAGGTGGTGCCCTCGCCCTCGGACGGGCGCGACCACTTGGCGCCGTAGGCCTTCCCGTCGCGCAGGACGACCGCGCGTCCGGTGCCGGTGGTGTGGATCAGCGGCGTGTAGCTGCCGAGGAAGTCGTGGAACTTCGAGCGGGTCGTCCTGGCGTACTGGACGACGACCGTCCTGCCGCCGAGCAGCCCGCCCTCGGCGGCGCGGTCGGGGGTGCCTCCCCAGCTGGCGAGCCACCGCTTCTGCTTGGCCGACCACGTGAAGCCCATGGTGGCGGCGGGCCACCGGGCGGTGAACGAGCGGGTGGGCTTGCCGCCGTCGGGTGCGTCCCCGAAGGTGAAGCCGATGTCGCGCGGCTTCGCGGCCTTCGGCGCCTGCTTCAGAAGGTTTCTGGGATCGGCGTAGAGGTTGTAGGGGATGCGCCTGTCGCCGGAGCGGAAGTACGCGCCGCCCGCGTTCTCCTGGGAGATGTCGTACACCGGCGCCTTGCGGATGTACTTCTTCATCTTGCTCTGGACGCCGGAGAACGCGAAGGCGGGACGGCCGAACTGCGGAAGGATGTGCAGGTCGGAGATGCGGGCACTGCGGACGGGCCCGACCTTCTTCGGCAGCTTGGAGGAGTAGACCGCCATCAGCCGGGTCTCGCCGCCCTCGACCTGCTCGACGTAGACGATGTCGGCGGCCGAGACGCCGCTCTGCGGGAGCGCGGGGCGGGTGTTCTCGATCTTGACCGCGAGGACGGGGTTGCCCAGCCCCCTGGTCCCGCCGGTGAACGGGTGCGTCGCGGGGGTCGGCGTCCCGCCGGCCTGGGGCGCGTCCGTGGCGCTCGACGACGGCGGCGGCGCCGGCTTCGCGCCGTCCGACCCCGAGCAGGCCGACAGCCCGGCGCCGAGGACGAGGACGCCCATCCCCGCGGCCGCGCGCCCCCGGACGGTGGTGTCCCAGACAGATCGCACGATCTACCCCTCCTTTGGACGATCTGCCAGAGGGTAGCGAACGTGATCCCGTGCGCTCGCCCGCCCGGTGTTACGGCCGCGCGGGGCTCCCCGGATCAACCCGACCCCGGCGGATCGCGGGCCGTCAGATCCCGGGCGGGTCGTCGTCGATCTCGAAGAAGTCCGGGAGCGGGGCCCTCCCCGCGAGCGGAAGCACGCGGATGAGCAGCTTGCGGCGCGCGATCCGGGCCTGGGAGACGGCGTCGTTGTAGAAGCGGCGGGCGTAGGCGACCTTCGCGGCGGCGGACGACAGCTCCTCCAGGACCGCCCTGCCGTCGCCGCCGCCGCGGGCGTCGAGCGCGTCGACGAACCCGGGCTGGTCGACGGCGGCCCGCAGCGCCCGCGACAGGTCGCTCTCGGCGAACTCGCGGGCCTCGGCGTCGGCGGTGCGCGCCTCGTGGGCGGCGGTGGCCAGCACCAGGCTGGTGGCGGGGTCCAGGAGCCGGGACGCGGCCAGCTCCAGCGTGGCGGCGGCCCGCCTGACGAGCGCGGCGTCGAGCGCGGCGCGGGCGGTCTCGACCCGCACGTGCAGCCGGTCGAGCCGGGTGGCGCGCCACGACACGTACACCGCGATCAGGAAGACGACGGCGATCCAGAACAGGACGTCGATGACCCAGTCGTAGGACATGCCGCCCCTACGCCCCGAGCCCGGACTCGACCACGCGGGCGCGGCCGCCGGTGACGGTCTCGTACACCCGCACCACGTCGCGGGCCACCGACGACCAGTCGTAGGTCCGCACGGCCGCGCGCGCCTCCGCCGACAGCTGCTTGCGGCGGGCCGGGTCGTCGAGCAGCGCCCCGGCCGCCGCGGCGAGCGCCTCGTGGTCGCCGACCGGGAACAGCACCCCGGCCCGGCCGCCGCGCAGGACCCGGTCGAACGCCTCGATGTCGCTGGCGATGATGGGCGCGCCCGCCGCCATGGCCTCGGCGAGGACGATGCCGAAGCTCTCGCCGCCGAGGTTGGGCGCGACGAACACGTCCACCGAGTGGTAGGCGCGGACCTTGTCGGCCTCGCTCACCATGCCGAGCACGACGACGCGGTCGCGGAGGTCGGCCGGGACCCGGGCCAGCACGTCGCCGGCGTCGCCGGGGCCGGCGAGCAGCAGCCGCAGCCCGGGGCGCGCCCTGCCGAGGATCTCGAAGGCGCGCAGCAGCACCTGCAGGCCCTTGCGCGGCTCGTCCATCCGGCCGAGGAAGCCGAGCGCTCCCCCGTCGCCGCCCCCGGGCGGCGGGCCGGTGCGGCCGCGCCAGCCCGCCAGCGGCTCCGCCATCGCGTAGCGCTCGGTCGCGACACCGTTCGGGATCAGCACGGCGTCGCCGCCGAGGTGCTCGACGAGGGTGGTGCGGGCGGCCTCCGACACCGCGATCCGGCCGGTGATCTTCTCCAGGGCGCTCTGCAGGATCGGCGCGGTGACCGACAGCGCCCGCGACCTCTCGTAGGACGCGTGGAACGTGCCGACGATGGGCCCGTCGGCCGCCCAGCAGGCGAGCAGCCCGAGCGAGGGCGCGGCGGGCTCGTGGACGTGCAGGACGTCGAACCCGCCCTCGCGGATCCAGCGCCGGACCCGCCCGGCCGACAGGAACCCGAACGCCAGCCGCGCGACCGAGCCGTTGTAGGGGACGGGGACGGCGCGCCCGGCGGACGCGACGTAGGGCGGCAGGTCGGCGTCGTCGTCGGCGGGCGTGATGACCGACACCTCGTGGCCGAGCGCGATCAGCGCCTCGGTCAGGTCACCGATGTGCTGCTGGACGCCGCCCGGCACGTCCCACGTGTAGGGGCAGACGAGTCCCACCTTCATCGGCCGGCCCTCATCTTCGGCCGTCCGCGAGGTCGTCCACCCAGACCTTCTGCAGCATGTGCCAGTCCTCGGGGTGGGCGGCGATGCCCTCCTCGAAGGCGCGCGCGAGGTCCTGGGTCATGGCCTGGATCTTCTCCTGTCTGCCGCCCCCGTCCGGCACGGGGACCTCCTCGTGGACCCGCGCCGCCCAGTACTCGCCCTCATACCAGAGTGTCACGGGAATGAGGGCGGCGCCCGTCTGGAGGGCGAGCGCGGCCGACACGGCGGGCATCCGGGCGGTGGCGCCGAAGAACTGCACGTCGACGCCGCTCTCGGTCAGGTCGCGGTCGACGACCAGGCACACCGGCCGCCCGGCGCGCAGCCGCTGCGCCATCCGCCCGTAGGCGGAGGCGCCCTTGTGCGCGAGCACCTCCATCCCGAGGCCCTCGCGGAACTCGACGAACCGGTCGAAGAGCGACGCGGGTTCGAGCCGCTCGGCGACGGTGGTGAAGGGGTGGCCGCTGTGCACCAGCCACGCGCCGGCGTGCTCGTAGTTGCCCATGTGGGGCAGCGCCAGGATGACGCCGCGTCCGGAGTCGAGGTTGGTGAAGATCTTCTTCTCGCCGGTGACCCGCATCCGGCCGAGGATCCGCGCCCGGTCGTACTCGGGCAGCCGGAAGACCTCCAGCCAGTAGCGGAAGTAGGAGCGCAGGACCTTCTTGCTGAGGACGCGGACCTCGTCGTCGACGGCGTCCTTGCCGAGGACGCGGCACAGGTTCCTCTCCAGCTGCCGCACGCCGCCGCCGTGGCGGTGCCAGGTGCGGTCGGCGAGCGCGGCGAACACCAGGCGCGCCGCGCTCTCCGGCATCTTGCGGACGACCGTCCAGCCCAGGGCGTAGACGGCGTCGGTCACCTCGTCCCGAAGCGACGGCGCCTCCGCGCGGCGGGGCGTGGTCATGGACGCGGCTCCGGCGTCTTCTCGGCTCCGTTCTGCGCGCCGTTCCCGGCCCCCGCGCCCGCGCCGGGCCTCGCCTGGGCGTACACCGCCGCGAACCGCTGCCCGACGGTGACGGTGCTGAGCACGGCGAGGCCCCACAGGGCGACGGCGAGGATGTAGGGGACGCCGAGCCCGTCGAACCCGGCCGCGACCAGGGCGACGATCAGGCGCTCGGCGCGCTCGGCGATGCCGACGTTGCAGGTGTAGCCGAGGCCCTCGGCGCGGGCCTTGGCGTAGGAGACCACGACCCCGGAGACCAGGCAGTACAGGGCGACCCCGGCGAGGGGCTCCTGGCCGGCCCGGTACAGCCCGATCATCAGCCCGGCGAAGATCGCGGCGTCGGCGACGCGGTCCATGGTGGAGTCCAGGAACGCGCCGAACGCGGAGATCTTCCCGGTGACCCGGGCGACCGCGCCGTCGAGCATGTCGAACAGGACGAACGCCGTGATGACCATCGTCCCCCAGAAGAACTCCCCGCGGGGGAACAGCACGAGCGCGCCGGCGGCGACGCCGATCGTCCCGATGACGGTGATGGCGTTCGGCGAGACCCCGGTCCGCGCGACCGCCTGTCCGACGGGGGTGAGGACTCGCCCCAGCGCGGGCCTGATCTTGTTGAGCATCGACGTCCGTTCTCGTGATCATCGGGAGTCGCGGCCACCGGGAGTCGTGCTCACCGGGAGCGGCCCCGCCGCGGGCGACCGGCGCCCGCGCGGCGCGCCCATCGTAGTGCGCACACCGCGGACGCGCGGCCGGTCACCCGGGCCGCCGCCCCGGGGGCCGGACGGATCGCGGTTGTTTGCCGTTCACCCCTTGTGATCCCGGCCCTCACGGGAAAGGCTGTTGACACGGGTGTGACGTCGGTCACGCGCGATGGACGAGGTCGGACGCCGCACTCGGACGTCAGGGCCGGGCCCGCGGGGCCGGGCCCCAGCCGCACGCGGGCCTCCGCGAGAGGCCCGTCCGAGGAGGTAGTCATGGCGGACAAGGGAGGCCACCCGGGAGCCCCCGGCAGGGCACCGGAGGCCGACGGGTGCGACAGGGTGCGCAACGTCGCGCTGGTCGGCCATTCGGGGGCCGGCAAGACCACGCTCGTCGAGGCGCTGCTCGCCGCCACGGGCACGCTGCAGCGGGCGGGGAAGGTCGAGGACGGCACCACCGTCAGCGACTTCGACGAGGTCGAGGTGCGCCAGCAGCGCTCAGTGAACCTCGCGCTCGCGCCGCTGACGCACGGCGACATCAAGGTCAATCTCATCGACACACCCGGCTACGCCGACTTCGTCGGCGACCTGCGGGCCGGGCTGCGCGCCGCCGACGCGGCGCTGTTCGTGATCTCGGCGGTGGACGGCATCGACGGGCTCACCCGGATGATCTGGGAGGAGTGCGCGGCGGTGCGGATGCCGCGCGCGGTCGTCATCACCAAGGTCGACCAGCAGCGCGGCGACTACGACGACGTGGTCCTGACCTGCCAGGACGTCTTCGGCGAGGGCGTCGCCCCGCTGTACTTCCCGGCCCAGGGCGACGACGGCCTCAAGGGCCTGATCGGGCTGCTGTCGCAGCGCTGCCTCGACTACTCGACCGGGAAGCGCACCGAGTGCGACCCCGATCCCCGGTACCTGGACCAGATCTCCGAGCAGCGGGCCTCGCTCATCGAGGGGATCATCCAGGAGAGCGAGGACGAGACCCTCATGGACCGCTACCTGTCCGGTGAGGAGATCGACGTCAAGGCGCTCATCGAGGACCTGGAGACCGCGGTCGCGCGCGGCAGCTTCTACCCCGTCCTCGCGACGTCGGTTCCGCACGGCGACCACCCCGGCCCGGTCGTCGGCATGCTGGAGCTCCTGGAGGTCATCACCCAGGCGTTCCCCTCCCCCCTCGAACACGGCATCCCGCCGGTGACCCCCGTGGCGGGCGGGCCCCCGAAGGAGATCTCCTGCGATCCGGACGGGCCGCTGGTCGCGGAGGTCGTCAAGACCACGTCCGACCCCTACGTCGGGCGGATCTCGCTGGTCCGCGTCTTCTCCGGGACGCTGCGCCCCGACACGACCGTGCACGTCTCCGGGCACGGCATGGAGGACCGCGGCCACGAGGACCACGACGTCGACGAGCGCGTCGGCGCGCTCACTTCGCCGCTGGGCAAGACGCAGCGCACCGTCGCGTCGTGCGGGGCGGGCGACATCTGCGCGGTGGCGAAGCTCGGGCGCGCCGAGACCGGCGACACGCTGTCGGATCCGGGCGCTCCCATGGTGATGGCTCCCTGGTCCATGCCCGACCCGCTGCTGCCGGTCGCGATCCGCGCGAAGTCCAAGGCCGACGAGGACAAGCTGAGCCAGGCGCTCGGCCGGCTCGTCGCCGAGGACCCGACGCTGCGGCTGGAGAACAACGCCGAGACGCGGCAGCTGGTGCTGTGGTGCATGGGCGAGGCCCACGCCGACGTGCTGATCGACCGGCTGCGGGCCCGGTACGGCGTCGAGGTCGAGCGGGTGGACCTGCGCGTCCCGCTGCGGGAGACGTTCGGCGGGGCGGCGAAGGGCCTCGGCCGGCACGTCAAGCAGAGCGGCGGGCACGGCCAGTACGGCATCTGCCACATCGACGTCGAGCCGCTGCCCTCCGGGGAGGGCTTCGAGTTCGTCGACAAGATCGTTGGCGGGGTCGTCCCGCGCCAGTTCATCCCGTCGGTCGAGAAGGGCGTCCGGCAGCAGATGGAGCGCGGCGTGTCCGCCGGGTACCCGATGGTCGACATCAAGGTCACGCTGCACGACGGCAAGGCCCACTCGGTCGACTCCTCGGACATGGCGTTCCAGGCCGCCGGGGCGCTCGCGCTGAAGGACGCGGCGGGCCGGGTGCCGATCCTGCTCCTGGAGCCGGTCGACGAGGTGGAGGTGCTGATCGCCGACGAGTACGTGGGACAGATCATGTCCGACCTCACCTCGCGCCGCGGCCGGGTGCTCGGCTCCCAGGCGGTGCCCGGCGGACGCACGATGATCAAAGCGGAGGTGCCGCAGCTGGAGATCGTCCGGTACGCGATTGACCTGCGGTCGATGTCGCAGGGCACCGGCACGTTCACCCGCGGCTTCCTGCGGTACGAGCCGCTCCCGTCGCATCTCGCCGACAAGGTCGCCGCCGACGGCAGGGACGGCTGACCGCACGCCCGCGGGCGGGGTCCGGCGCGGGCCGGGCCCCGCCCGTCCCCTCCGCCGCGGTGACGCGCGGCGCCCGCGGACGAGACCTCGGGGGGAGCCGGGCTCATCCCGCAGGGTGACCCGCGATTCGGCCGCAGGACCGATGATCAGGGCCGGTCCGCGGTGGCATCGTGGTCGCACAATGGAAAACGTGGACGACCCCCGGGCTCCGGCCGCCCCCGGACGCCGGGCCTTCATCAAGGGGTTCGGTCTGGCGGCCGCCGGAGCGGTCACGCTGGGCGCGGGGGCGGAGGCGGTCGGCGCCGTGGTCGGTTCCGGGAACCCGCCGTCGTCGGCGATGGCGGTGCCCATCGCCGGCCCGTGGCGGCCCGGGAGCGCGCACGTCGACGTGGTCTGGGGCGTCGACACCGCCCAGAAGCTCGTCGCCCTCACCTTCGACGACGGGCCGATGCCCAACTGGACGCCCATGGTGCACGACATCCTGGACGCCGAGCGGGTCAAGGCCACGTTCTTCCTCGTCGGGGAGAGGCTGGTCCGGCACGCCCGGCTCGTGCACGGGCGGATGGACCGGCACGAGGCCGGCAACCACACCTGGCAGCACCAGGACCTGTCGCGCCTCTCCGACGAGCGGGCCCTGGAGCAGCTGCGGCGCGCCCACAACGCCATCGGGCGGATCGTCGGGAAGGAGCCGCGGTTCCTGCGGCCCCCGTTCGGCCACCTGGGCGGGACCACGCTGAGCGCCGCGTGCCGGTTCGACTACGCCATCGCGCTGTGGTCGATCAAGATGCTGGAGAAGACCTACGAGGACGACCCGCCGGCCCTGGTGGACTACATCGTCGGCAACACCGGGCCCGGCACGATCCTGCTCGCCCATGACACCGGCGACCACGACCGCCTGGTCGCGCTGCGCAACCTCGTCCCCATGATCCGCGGCCTGCGCGCCAAGGGCTTCGAGTTCGTCACGGTCTCGGAGCTGATGAGCGTCTCGCAGGCCCCCTCCCGCGCGCCGGGCGACGGGGGCCTGCGGCGCGCCGTGCCCCCCGCCTAGGGCGGCCGGCGCGCGGGCGCCGGAAGGTCAGGCGTGCGGCCAGGCGTCGGCCAGCATCTGGCGGGTGTCGCGCAGGAGCTGCGGGAGCACCTTGGTGTGCCCGACGACCGGCATGAAGTTGGTGTCGCCGCCCCAGCGCGGCACGACGTGCTGGTGCAGGTGGGCCGCGATGCCGGCGCCGGCGACGAGACCGAGGTTCATGCCGACGTTGAAGCCCTGCGCGCCGCTGGCCTTGCGCAGCGCCGTCAGGGACCGCTGCGTGAACGTCGCCAGCTCCACGTACTCCGGCTCTTCGAGGTCGGCGTAGTCGGCGACGTGCCGGTACGGGACCACCATCAGGTGCCCGGAGTTGTAGGGGTAGAGGTTCAGCACCGTGAACACCGACGTCCCGCGCGCGACGATGAGCCCGTCCTCGTCGGTCATCTTCGGGATCTCGCAGAACGGGCAGCCGTCGCCCGAACCCGCGCCCGTGGGCTTGTTCTCGCCCTTGATGTAGGCCATCCGGTGCGGGGTCCAGAGCCGCTGGAAGTTGTCGGGCGTGCCGGCGCCGCCCCTCTCCTCCTCGAAGCGGGGCGTGCGCTCGTTCCCGGCGCCGGCCCCGGGCGCGTCCTCGCGCCCCTGCTGCACCACGGACTCCTCCGGCTCTGCGCTCAAGGCGGCGGTCTCCTTTTGTTCACGGCCTGACCAGCAGCATAGAGAGAGACGCCCTCGGGGCTGTAGCCGGGATCCCCTAGCATGGCCCGTCGGCGGGTCTTCGGACGCGCCCGCGATCCGGTGCCTGCGTGACGTTCCGCGCGTCGCTCCGACACCATGGTCACCCGACCGAACCGCAGGGAGCGATCATGACCGGGCTCGACAAGCGCCAGACCGGGAACGCCGAGCAGGGGCCGGGGGCCGGGCCCGGACCGCGGTTCCCCGGGGCGCCCACCGGCCGCCCGGAGACCGATCCTCCCCCCGTCACGCCGTCGCAGGGCGCGGGCTCCCCGGCCACACCGTCCCCGGGCATGCCGTCCCAGAGCCTGCCCTCCCAGAACATGCCGTCCCAGGGTGCGCCGCTTCCAGGAATGCCGCAGGGGGCGCCGCTGTCCGCGCCTCCCGCGACCGCGACGCAGCAGCCGGTCCCGCCCCCGCGGGGCGTGCTGTCGTCGGGGCCGAACGCGGTGCCGATGACCATGCACGGCTCGTCCGGCGACCTCAGCGCGCCGGTGGACGGCCGCATCACGATCGGCGACGCGGTGATCGGGAAGATCGCCGCGTTCGCCGCGCTGGAGGTGGAGGGCGTCGCCGGCCTCACCGTCCGGGAGGAGCCCGCCGCCGCGGGCGTGCGCGTCGTCCAGAACGACGACGAGGTCACGCTGGACGTCGCCATCGCCGTCGAGTACGGCCTCGTGATCAAGGACGTGGCGACGAAGGTGAAGGCGAACGTGGCGCGGGTGGCGGGCATGATGCTGGGGACGCGGGTCGCCGCCGTCAACGTGTCGGTCGAGGACGTCCGTCAGGCGGGGCGGGCGTAGCAGTTCTCCATCCCGCCCCCCACCGAGATCGTGGTGACCTTGACGCGCTCCACCAGCTGCGGCGCGACGCCCGTGAAGTGGAACGTCTGCGGCCCGCCGCTGCGCACGGTCCTCTGCTGGGCGGTGGGCTCCCGTCCCCGCAGCGACAGCTCCGCCCGGATCGCGCCGCTGGCGGAGACCGCGATGACGACGTCCACGCCCGTGGGAGTGGCCCGGTAGTACGCCGCCCCCTTCGGGCAGGCGCCGACGCCGCCGCTCGATCCGTTCTGGGAAGGGATCTGCGGTCCGCCGCCCTGGCCGCCGGCCCCGGCGCCCCCGCCGCCCGGATAGGGCCGGTCGCCCCCGGTCTGCTGCGGGGCGGGACCGGTCGGGGTGACGGGCAGCCCCTCGCCTCCGGGAAGACCCGTCCCCGCTCCCGGCGCGGACGGGGCCGCCGTCCCCCCGGAACCGGCGGCGCCCTTCGTGCCCCCGTCCATCAGGGGCATGAGGAGCACGATGACGGCGGCCGCGACGAGCGCCAGGGTGCCGGTGTAACCGGCGATCCGGAGCCAGAGCGACCGCCCCGGCCGCCCCGGCCTCCTGGACTTCATCTCCGCTGTCTCCCCGGTCCTCGAACGTGATCGATGAGGCTACCGGCTCAGACCTGGACGCGGGTCCGCACGGCCTCGACGATCTCCTCGACCGCCTCGTCGATCGGGACGCCGTTCTTCTGCTCGCCGCTGCGGTACCGGAACGACACCGCGTCCTTGGCGACGTCGTCGTCGCCCGCCAGGAGCATGTACGGGACCTTCTGCTTCTGCGCGTTGCGAATCTTCTTCTGCATCCGGTCGGAGGAGGCGTCCACCTCGACGCGCAGGCCGTGCTCGCGCAGCCGCGCGGCGACCTTCTCCAGGTGCGGGACGTGGGCGTCGCCGATCGGGATGCCGACCGCCTGCACCGGCGCCAGCCACGGCGGCATCGCGCCCGCGTAGTGCTCCAGCAGCACGCCGAAGAACCGCTCGATCGACCCGAACAGCGCCCGGTGCAGCATCATGGGCCGCTGCCGGGTGCCGTCGGCCGCCTGGTACTCCAGGCCGAAGCGCTCGGGCTGGTTGGGGTCGACCTGGATGGTCGACAGCTGCCAGGTGCGCCCGATCGCGTCCTTGGCCTGCACGGAGATCTTGGGGCCGTAGAACGCCGCGCCGCCCGGGTCGGGGACGAGGTCGAGCCCGGTGGACTCGGCGGCGCCGCGGAGGGCGGCGGTCGCCTTCTCCCACATCTCGTCCGAGCCGATGAACTTGTCGGACTCGTCGCGGGTGGACAGCTCCAGGTAGAACTCGTTCAGCCCGTAGTCGCGCAGCAGGCCGAGGACGAAGTCGAGGAGGCGCTTGATCTCCTCGCCCATCTGGTCCTCGGTGCAGTAGATGTGCGCGTCGTCCTGGGTCATGCCCCGCACGCGGGTGAGGCCGTGCACGACGCCCGACTTCTCGTACCGGTACACCGACCCGAACTCGAACAGCCGCAGCGGCAGCTCACGGTAGGACCGGCCGCGCGCCCGGAAGATCAGGTTGTGCATCGGGCAGTTCATCGGCTTGAGGTAGTAGTCGCCGCCGTCGACCTCCATGGCGGGGAACATGTCGTCCTTGTACCAGCCGAGGTGCCCGGAGGTCTCGAACAGGTGGCCCTTGGTGATGTGCGGGGTGTTGACGAACTCGTACCCCTCCTCCTCGTGCCGGCGGCGCGAGTAGTCCTCCATCACCTTGCGGACGGCGCCGCCCTTCGGGTGGAAGACGGCGAGGCCGCTGCCGATCTCGTTCGGGAAGGAGAACAGGTCGAGCTCGGCGCCGAGGCGGCGGTGGTCGCGCTTCTCGGCCTCCTCCAGGAACTTCAGGTACTCGTCCTGCTTCTCGCGGGACTCCCAGGCGGTGCCGTAGATCCGCTGGAGCTGCGGGTTCTTCTCGCTGCCGCGCCAGTAGGCGCCGCCCGAGCGCATCAGCTTGAACGCGGGGATGACCCGGGTGGACGGCAGGTGCGGGCCGCGGCACAGGTCCTTCCAGCGCAGCTCGCCGGACTTGGCGTCGAGGTTGTCGTAGATGGTCAGCTCGCCGCCGCCCACCTCGACCTCGGCGCCGTCGGCGGCGTCCGCTACCGGGCCGGCCCCCTTCAGCCCGATCAGCTCCAGCTTGTAGGGCTCGGCGGCCAGCTCGGCGCGCGCGTCCTCGTCGGAGACGGGGCGGCGGGCGAACCGCTGCCCCTGCTTGACGATCTCGCGCATCCGCTTCTCGATGCGCTTGAGGTCGTCGGGGGTGAAGGGCTCGGGGACGTCGAAGTCGTAGTAGAAGCCGTTCTCCACCGGCGGGCCGATGCCCAGCTTCGCCTCGGGGAACAGCTCCTGGACGGCCTGCGCCATCACGTGCGCGGCGGAGTGGCGCATGATCGCCCGGCCGTCGTCCGAGCCGATCTCCACCGGCTCGACGGCGTCGCCGTCGAGCAGCTCGCCCGCGAGGTCGCGCAGCTCGCCGTTGACGCGGGCGGCGATCACGGTGCGGCCGTCGGCCTCCAGCGCCTGGCCCGCGGTGGTGCCCGCCGGCACCGCCCGCTCGCTCCCGTCGAGGGTGATGCGCAGCTCAGACACGGTGGACACGGGTACTCCTCGCGATGATGGGTCGGGGTCAACGGGGTTCGATGCTATCGACTCGGGGTGTCCCCCGGACGCGTCCGGTTCCATCGGCCGCTCCTCTCGGTCGGCGGAGGGCCCGCGGCGTCCCCGGACGGCGGAAGGGCCCCGGGGATCGCTCCCGGGGCCCTTCCGCGTGCAATGTCAGGACATGCCGCCGTCGCGCCGGGAGAAACCCGGCGTCGTCGTCTCTGCGGACACGTACGGCATGGATCCACTGTAACCGATGGGCGGGCGCGCGGCCCGGCCTTTACGCGCGGGCCCGCGGGGCGACGAGGTCGTCCATGTCCTCCAGTTCGCGTCCCTTGGTCTCGGGGACGGCGCGCAGCACGAACAGGAACGCCAGGATCGAGAACAGGGTGTAGAGGCCGTAGGCGAGGCCCAGGGAGAAGCCGGAGATGCCGGGGAACGTCGTGGTGACCACCCAGTTGGCCAGCCACTGCGAGGCGGCGGCGACGGCCAGGGCGGACGCCCGGATGAAGTTGTTGAACATCTCGCCGAGCATCACCCACACGACCGGCCCCCACGTCGCCGCGAAGGAGGCGACGAACACGTTGGCCGCGACGAGCGCGACGGGACCGGCGACGCCGCGGAGGTCGGGCGCGCCGTCCACCACGGGGGCGGTCGCGAAGCAGAGCGTGAGGGTGCCGAGGGAGACCGCCATGCCGGCGGCTCCGGCCAGCAGCAGCGGGCGCCGCCCGATCCGGTCGACGAGCGCGATCGCGACCAGCGTGAACGCGACGTTGACGACCGAGTTGATCACCGACGTGAGCATCGCGTCGTTCTCGGAGAACCCGACGGCCTGCCACAGCGAGGAGGAGTAGTAGAAGATCACGTTGATGCCGACGAACTGCTGGAACACCGACAGCAGGATCCCGGCCCACACGATCGGCATCAGGCCGAGCCGGCCGCCGCGCAGGTCGCCGAGCCGGACGGGCCGGTCCGCGGCGATGGAGCGCACGATCTCGGTGATCTTCACGTCCACGTCGCCGCGGCCCATCACGCGCCGCAGCACCTGCCGCGCGCGGGCCGTCTCGTGCTTCTTGACCAGGTAGCGGGGCGACTCGGGGATCGTGGTGGCGATCACGCCGTACATCACGGCCGGGACGATGGCGCTGGCGAACATCCACCGCCACGCGCCGCCGCCCCAGGGGAACGTTCCGGTGGCGCCGCCGTCGGACACCCGCGCGATGACGTAGTCGACCACGAGGGCGGCGAAGATGCCGAGCACGATCGCCATCTGCTGCAGCGAGCCGAGCCGGCCGCGCAGCTCGGCCGGGGCGATCTCCGCGATGTAGGCGGGCGCGATCACCGACGCGGCGCCGATGGCGAGGCCGCCGACCAGCCGCCAGGCGGTGAGGTCCACCGCGCTGAAGGCCAGCGCGGAGCCGAGCGAGCTGACCACGAACAGCCCGGCGGCGATGAGCATCACCCGGACCCGGCCGATCCGGTCGCTCAGCGGTCCCGCGAACCAGGCCCCGGCGGCGCAGCCGAGCAGCGCGGCGGAGACCACGAAGCCGACCGCGAAGCCGCCGAGGCCGAACTCCTGCTTGAGCGCGTCGACCGTCCCGTTGATCACCGAGGAGTCGTAGCCGAACAGGAACCCGCCGAGGGCGGCCGCTCCCGCCAGCAGCGCCGCCACCGCCGCGGAGTGCGACGTCCCGTCCTCGCGGTGCTCGTCCGCCTGCCTCGGTCCGCTGCCCGCTGCCGTCATGGAGCCCGATCTTCCCCGGGAGCCGGACCTTATGCGGGCGGCGTCCGGTCAGTCGCGCACGGCGATTCCGAGCACGTGCGGCGAGGCCGGGTTGGCCCGGCTCGGCTCGGGGAACTCGAACCGCCGCTCGGCGCGCACGGTGAAGCCGCTGCCGGCGATCCACTCGTCCGTCGGGCGGGTGACGTGGCAGCCCGCGGCGAAGAACGGCCACAGCAGGTCGGCGTAGCGCTGGAACCGCACCTTGCCGGGGGTGCCGGCCCGCACGTGCTCGTAGTAGCGCAGCTCGCCGCCTGGCTTGAGGACGCGCCGCAGCTCGGCCAGCGCCCGGACGGGGTCCCGGACCGAGCACAGCACGAGCGACGCCACCGCCACGTCGAACGACGCGTCGTCGAGGTCGAGGTCCTCGGCGAGCCCGGGGCGCACCGTGATCGGGACCGGCGCGCGGCCGGCCGCGTGGGCGGCCTTCGCGCGCAGCCGCGGCTCGGGCTCGACGGCGACGACCTCGGTGACCTCGGGCGGGTAGTGCGGGAAGTTGGCCCCGTAGCCGGCGCCCACCTCCACGACGCGGCCGGACGCCCCGGCCAGCAGCTCCGCGCGGCACGCGTCGCCCCCCGCCTTGGCGCAGCCGGCGTCCAGCCGCGGATAGAGGCGGGCGAAGATCGGATGGCTCAGGTCGGTCATTCCCGCAGTCTCCGCCGCCCCGGCGATCACCGCAAGATCGGCCGCCCCGGGCTTCCCCGCCTCACCAGTCGGCGGCGGACTCGTCGGCGAGCCGGACCAGGCCGCCGTCCGAGTCGACGTCGTACCGGCGCATCGCGCTGAGCGGCGGCGAGTAGACGTGGACGCTGACGGCGGGCGCGTCCGAGGTGTTGCGCACGTCGTGGACGTAGCCCGGCCCGAAGGAGTGGGCCTGCCCGGCTCCGACACCGCGGGCGGTCCCGATCCGCCGCGCGGCGTTGACGCGCTGCTCCTCCAGGGTCCCGAGGGCGACCGCGAACGCGCCCGCGGAGTCGCCGTGGTCGTGGAAGCCGGTCGACTGGCCGGGCAGCCAGCTGATCAGCCATATCTCGTGGTCGGCGTCCTGGTGGACGCGCTCGTACCAGCGCCCTCTCGGGTCGAGCCGGACCCGGAGCAGCCACTCCCCCGGGTCGGCGGCGAGCCCGCGCGCCCGCTCGGCGAGGCGCCGGGGCGTGAAGGGGGCGCCTTCGGGCGCGGGCAGGATCAGGCCGGTCGTGGTGACGGTCATGCGGTCGCTCTCCTAGCGGTGTGCTGCCATTCCTCGTCGCGCTGGGCGGGACGGGCGGCGACACAGCGCGCTGGCCTGGCGGCGCAGGTCGACGTGCAGGCGCTCGTGGCGGAGTCCGGTGATCGGCACGGGCACCAGCGTGGCCCAGATTCCATATAAAGTCAATCGGAAATAGCTGTTTACTGGCCCTCCGCGCCGCCGCGGGCGCTGCCCAGGCCTGATACCCAGGGGTTGGATCGGATCTCCCTCCACCGGGGCAGGCCGCCGGGGAGCCGGGCGTTCTAGGCTCGCAGCCAAATGAACGATCCAGACCGCCCCGCGACCGCGGGCCGCACCCGGCTGGCCGCCGGCGTCCGCGCCGCCCTCGTGCCCGGCCACGACGAACCGGCCGTCACGCTGCTGCCCGCGCACCCCGCGCTGCGCATCCCGATCCTGCTCGTCCTGACGCTGCTGGCCGTCGGCTTCACCGCCGGGGACATCGCCATCTCCATCACGCAGTACCGGGTCAACGCCCAGCTGGCCTGGCCCCTCGGCGCGCTGCAGGCGATGCCCCTGCTGTTCGCGGCCCGCTGGCCCCTGGCCGCCTGGCGGGTCGCGGCGGCCGGGCTGCTGCTGACGGTCTTCGTCCGGCACGGCGAGGGCTTCATGCCGTGGCCGGTGACCGCGATCCTCGCCCTCATCATCATCCTGTTCTTCGTCGGCGTCGGCGCCGCCCGGCAGACCACCGTCGGCGTCGGCGCGGTCACCATCGCCGGCGTGCTGGCGCCCGCGGTGCTGTTCGGGATGCCCGGCTGGTTCGGCATGATCCTCGCCGGCATGGCGGCGGTCACGCTGACCTTCGGCGACGCGGTCGGCGGGCGGCACTCGGCCATGGAGGAGCTGCGGCGGCGCGAGGAGCAGCACCGGCGCGACCTCGCCCGGCAGGCGGTGCTGGAGGAGCGGGCCCGCATCGCCCGCGAGCTGCACGACGTCGTCGCCCACCACATGTCGGTGATCGCGATGCAGGCGGAGGCCGCCCCCTACAAGATCCCCGAGCTGCCGGACGCGGCACGGCAGACGTTCGAGGTCGTCCGGGACGCGGCCCGCGAGGCGCTCACCGAGACGCGCCGGGTCGTCGGGCTCCTGCGCGCCGACGACGAGGGCGCCGAGCGCGCCCCGCAGCCCGGCCTGGAACGGCTCGACGACCTGATCGGCGCGGCCCGACGCTCCGGACTGTCGGTCGCGAGCGCCGTCGTCGGGATGCCGCGCCCCCTGCACGCCGGGGTCGACCTGTCCGCGTACCGGATCGTTCAGGAGTCGCTGAGCAACGCCTCCCGGTACGCGCCGGGCTCCCGGGTGCACGTCGAGGTGCGGTACGGCGCCGACACCCTGACCGTGTCGGTCACCGACGACGGCGCCCGCAGCACGCCGGAGGAGTCGCACGGCGGCGGCCACGGGCTGGTCGGCATGCGCGAGCGCGCCACGATGCTCGGCGGCAGCCTCGACGCCGGGCCGCGCCGGGACGCCGGCTGGTCGGTCGTCGCCGAGCTCCCCTATGGCGATCCGGACTAGCCCGGGCGGACCGGATCACCCGCGCCGTAGGGTTGTGCCGTGACGATTCGGGTGCTGATCGCCGACGACCAGGTGATGATCCGCGACGGGCTCGCGGCGCTGCTGTCCTCCGATCCGGGGATCGAGGTGATCGGGCAGGCGGGCAACGGCCGCGAGGCCGTGGAGATGGCCCGCCGGCTGGACCCGGACGTGGTCGTCATGGACATCCGGATGCCCGAGATGGACGGCCTGGCCGCCACCGCCGAGCTGGCCGACTCCCCCGACCCGGACGCGGATCCGGCCGACGCGCGGCCCAAGGTGCTGATGCTGACCACCTTCGACCTCGACGAGTACGTCTACGAGGCGCTCGGCGCGGGGGCCAGCGGCTTCCTGCTGAAGGACGCCTCGGCGGCGGACCTGGTGAACGGCGTGCGGGTGGTGGCGGCGGGCGACGCGCTGCTCGCCCCGTCCATCACCCGCCGGCTGATCGGCGACTTCGCGCGCCGGCGCCGCCACCAGCGGCCGAGCCCTAAGGCGACCGCGGGCCTGACGCCGCGCGAGCTGGACGTGCTGCGGCTCATGGCGCGCGGCCTGTCCAACGCCGAGATCGCCGCCGAGCTGGTGCTGGCCGAGCAGACGGTGAAGACGCACGTCGGGCACGTGCTGACCAAGCTCGGGCTGCGCGACCGCACCCAGGCCGTCGTCTACGCCTACGAGAACGGGCTCGTCGGCTAGCCGCGGGCGCGGCTCAGCGCGACGGGTCCAGGACGAGCTTGCCGGTGGTGCGGCGGGCGCGCAGGTCCTCGTGGGCCTGCCGGACCTCGGTCAGCCCGTACTCGCCCCCGGCGACGACGCGGATCACGCCGGCCGCGGCGAGGGCGAACAGCTCGTCCAGCGCCTGGCGCATCACGTTGCCGGGGAGCTGGAAGACGTGCGCCAGCCACATCCCGGAGATCGTGGTGGAGTGCGACATGAGCGTGGCCGGCCGGACGGGCGAGGGCTCCGTGCGCGACGCCATGCCGTAGAAGGCGAGGCGGCCGAACGGGGCCAGGGCCCGCAGGCTCTGGTCGGTCACCGTCCCGCCGGTCATCTCCAGGACGGTGTCGACGCGCCTGCCCTCGTTGGCGTCGATCAGCGCCCGGGTGAGGTCGGGCACGCCCGCGTCGATCGCGACGTCGGCCCCGAGGTCGAGGGCGAGCTGCCGCTTGCGCTCCGACGAGGCGGTCGCGATGACCCGCCCGGCGCCCCACGCCTTGGCGAGCTGCACGGCGATCGTCCCGACCCCGCCCGCGGCGGCGTGCACGACGACGGACTCGCCGGGCTCCAGATGGACGCTGCGGCGCAGCAGCACCCACGCCGACGCCCCCTGGACGATCATGCCGAGGGCGGTGACGTCGTCGATCCCGTCCGGGACGTCCCAGGCCAGCGCCTCGGGCGCGACGGCCTTCTCCGCGTAGCCGCCGCTGCCGACGAGCGCGACGACGCGGCGGCCGTCGGGCGTGGTGCCCACGACCTCGCCGCCCGGCACCATCGGCAGCGTGGACTCCGAGAGATAGCTGTTCTCGGCCTGGTGGGTGTCGGCGTAGTTGACGCCGGCCCGCGAGACGTCGATGAGCAGGTGCCCCGGCCCGGCGGCCGGCTCGGGAAGCTCGGCGACGGTCAGGACCTCGGGACCGCCGAACTCGGTGATCTGTATCGCGCGCATGACTCTCCTCAGAAGCTCTCGGATGCTCAGCGGGGGCCGGGGACGCCGCGGAAGCGGAACGGCTCGGACGGGCGGCCCGGCACCACGTACCAGGCCTCGCCGGCGCCGTCGGCGTCCAGGATCCGCATGAACGCCTCGACCACGTCCCCCACCTCCAGGATCGGGAAGCCGGTCTTCTGGAGGTGCCCCTTCATCGGGGTCAGGATGTCGGTGTCGGCGAAGGACGGGCACAGCGCGTTCACGCGGACGCCCTCCTCGGCGAACGCGGGGCCGAGGGCGCGGACCAGTCCGACCACGGCCGCCTTGTTCGCGCCGTAGACCGGGTCGAACGGCGTCGCCGTGAGCGCGGCCATGCTCGCGGTGGCCACGATGTCGCCGCCGCCCCGGGCGCGCAGCGCGGGCAGCGCGGCGTGCGCGCCGAACACGACGCCGTCGAGGTTGATCCCCATGGCCCGCCGGTACGCCGCGAGGTCGAAGTCGTCGCCGACGCCCCCGCCGCCCGCCACCCCGGCGTTGAGGAACGCCACGTCCAGGCCCCCGAAGCGGTCGACGGCGGTCGCGACGGCGGCCTCGCTGTCGGCGGGGTCGCGCACGTCGCAGCGGACGAACGCGCCGTCCAGCTCCTTCGCGAGCGCGTCCCCGGCCTCCACGTCGACGTCGGCGAGCACGACGCGCGCGCCCTCGCGGGCGAGGCGGCGCGCCACCGCGGCCCCGATGCCGTTGGACCCGCCCGTGATCAGTGCGACCTTGCCGGTGCCGTCGAAGGGCGCCATGGGGACTCCTCCCGAAGTAACTGACTCGTCAGTTACTCTAGCGGAATGGACTTCGGTTTGAGCGAGCGGGCCCGGGACCACCTCGGCCGCCTCCAGGACTTCATGGACTCCCACGTCTACCCGGCCGAGCCGGTCTACGCGGCCCAGCGGGCGGAGCTGCGCGCGGCGGGCCGCGAGCACCACGTCCCCCAGGTCGTCGAGGACCTCAAGGCCGAAGCGCGCGGGCGCGGCCTCTGGAACCTGTTCCTTCCCGACTGCGAGGATCCCGCACACGGCCTCTCGGTCACCGACTACGCCTCGCTCGCCGAGGTGACGGGCCGCTCCCCCAGCCTGGCGCCGGAGGCCATCAACTGCGCGGCCCCCGACACCGGCAACATGGAGGTCCTGCACCTGTTCGGCACGCCCGAGCAGAAGGAGCGCTGGCTCGCACCGCTGCTGAAGGGCGAGATCCGCAGCGCGTTCGCGATGACCGAGCCGGACGTGGCGAGCTCGGACGCCACCAACATCTCCACCCGCATCGAGCGCGACGGCGACCACTACGTCATCAACGGCCGCAAGTGGTGGATCAGCGGCTCCGCCGACCCGCGCTGCAAGGTCATGATCGTGATGGGCAAGACGGACCCCGAGGGCCACCCCTACCGGCAGCAGTCGATGGTGCTCGTGCCGCTCGACGCCCCCGGGGTGGAGGTCGTCCGGCCGCTGCCCGTGTTCGGCTACCAGGACCAGCACGGCCACTGCGAGATCACCTTCACCGACGTCCGCGTCCCGGTGGAGAACCTGGTCGGCGAGGAGGGCGGCGGCTTCGCCATCGCGCAGGCCCGGCTCGGCCCCGGCCGCATCCACCACTGCATGCGCGCGATCGGGATGGCCGAGCGGGCGCTGGAGCTGATGTGCGAGCGCGCGGTGTCGCGCGTCGCCTTCGGCGGGCCGCTGGCCAGGCAGGGCGTGGTGCGCCAGCAGATCGCCGAGTCGCGGATGGCGATCGAGCAGGCCCGGCTGCTCACCCTCAAGACCGCCTGGCTGATCGACAAGCACGGCGTGCAGGCCGCCCGCTCCGAGGTCGCCGCGATCAAGGTGATCGCCCCGCGCGTCGCGCTGGACGTGGTGGACCGGGCGATCCAGGTGCACGGCGGCGCCGGCGTCAGCGACGACACCCCGCTCGCCGCGATGTGGGCCGGGCTGCGCACGCTGCGCCTCGCGGACGGCCCGGACGAGGTCCACGTGCGGAGTGTGGCCCGCGCCGAGCTCGGACGGTACATCGGCACATGACGGACGGCACGGGGGAAACGGCGACACCGGGCGCGCGGCGGCGCATGCCGCACGCCCGGCGGCGCGAGCAGCTGCTCCAGGCGGCATTGGCGGAGTTCGGCCGGCGCGGCTACCACCTGACCCAGATGGAGCACGTGGCGTCGGGGGCGCAGGTGTCCAAGGCGCTGCTGTACCAGCACTTCACCTCCAAGGAGGAGCTGTTCGCCGAGGTCACCGAGGCGATCGTGGCCGAGATCACCGGCCGGCTGAACCGGGCCGTGCTCGCCGCGCACGGTTCGGCGGACGGCATCCGGGCGATGATCCGGGTGCTGTTCGACTACGCCACCGAGGAGCCGGACGCGTGGGCCCTCGTGGTCCGGCACCTCGACAAGCCCGAGGTGGGCCTGGAGCTGCGCGAGCTGCGGGACCGGCTCGGCACCGCGTTCGCCGACCTGCTGCTGCGCCGCCGCCGCGCCGACCCGGCGCTGTCGCCGGCGGCGCTCGCGGTGAACGAGCGGCGGGCGCGGCTGCTCGTCCCGCTGATGTACGGGTCGATGCTGTCGATGGTGTCGTGGTGGCTGGAGCATCCCGACACGCCGCGCGAGCGCGCCGAGCAGATGGCCGTGGAGTTCATCTGGCTCGGTCTGGACCGGCTCCGGGCGGGCGAGCGCCTGCCGAAGGAGTGAGCGGCCCGGGGCCCGGCGGCGTCCGGCCGGTCTAGCCGAAGACGTCGTCGCGGACCAGGTCGAGGGCGGTCAGCACCGCGCCGCGCAGCACGGCGTCGCCCTCGACACGGCTCGGCCGCACCTCGGTGGCGGCCGGGCTGAGGAGGCCCAGGTGCGCGGCGACCAGGCCCGCGAGCCGGTCGCCGCCCGCGCGGCCGAGCGCCCCGCCGAGCACGACGAGCCCGGGGTCCAGGACGGCGACGAGCACGAACACCGCCTCGGCGATGCGCCCGGCGATCGCCTCGTCGCCCAGGCCCGCGACGGCCTTCTCGTCGAGCAGGGCGCAGAAGTCGGTGCCGCCGACCTTCAGCAGGCCCACCTCGCCCGCGCCGCCTGACGCGCCGCGCCGCAGCCGTCCGTCGAGGAAGAGCGCCCCGCCGACGCCGTCGTCCAGCCAGAGCAGCGCGAAGTCGTCGCGGCCGGCCGCCGCGCCCTCCCGGTGCTCGGCGATGGCGCCGAGGTTGACCTCGTTCTCCACCAGCACCGGTGCTCCCAGCCGGTCGCGCAGGGCCGCGCCGAGGTCGGGACGGCCGCCGGGGACGCCGCTGTCGGTGGCGCGCCCGGTGCGCGGGTCGATCAGCCCGGGGGTTCCCAGCACGACCGTGTGCAGGGCGCGGCCGCCCGCCGCCTCGGTCACCGCGTCGGCGACGAGGGCGCACAGGTCGGGGGACGGGGGCAGCGGCCTCGACGCCGATCCCGCCGGGTTCCCCGCGATGTCGGAGACGCTGACGTGCACGGCGTCGCGGCGCAGGTCGACCCCGGCGACGTGGGCGCGGTCCGCGACCAGCCCGTAGAGGCGGGCGTTCGGGCCGCGCCGGTCGGCGCCGGTCTCCCCCGCCGCCTCGATCAGCCCGCCGGCCCGCAGCCGCTCGATCAGGTCGGACACCGTCGGCCGCGACAGCCCGGTCAGGGTCCGCAGCTGCGGGGCGGTCAGCGGCCCGCGCTCCAGCAGCAGGTCGAGGGCCAGCCGGTCGTTGATCGCGCGGGCCATCGTCGGGTCGGCGGTCTTCACGCCCCCATGCTAGTAGGCAGGGAACCTGCGTGATTCCGCTTTTCATCAGGAAGGCTGCCTGTTAGTTTCTGGAATCATGAACTCCCCCCACCGCGCCATCGCGGTCGTGTTCGCCCTGCACGGCGCCGTCGCCGGCACGCTCGCCACCCGCATCCCCTGGATCCAGGACCGGCTCGACCTGTCCCCCACCCTGCTCGGCGCGGCGCTGCTCTGCCCGTCCATGGGCGCGTTCATCGGCATGCCGACCGCGAGCCGCATCGCGCACCGGATCGGCGAGCGCCGCGCCACCCGCCTGCTGATCGCGGCCTGGTGCGCCGCCGGGGCGCTGCCCGCGCTCGCTCCCGCCCCCGCCTTCCTGTTCGCGGCGATGCTGCTGTTCGGGGCCACCGCCGGCATGTCCGACGTGGTGATGAACGCGCACGCGGTGTCGGTGGAGCGGTACCTGGGGCGGCCGGTCATGTCCGGGCTGCACGGCCTGTGGTGCGTCGGGAGCCTCGTCGCGGGCGGCGTCGGGATCCTCGCCGCGCACGCGGGCGTCGACGCCCGGCTGCACCTCGGACTGGTCGCGGCCGTGCTGCTGGCGGTGGGCGCGCCCGCGGGCCGCGGGCTGCTGCACGCCCGGCCCTCCCCCGGCGCCCCCGCGCCGCGCCGCTTCGCGCTGCCGACCCGGGCCGTTCTGGCCATCGGCGTCGTCGGCTTCTGCGCCACGTTCGCCGAGGGCGCCAGCGCCGACTGGACGGCCGTCTACCTGACCGAGGTGGCGGACGCGGGCCCCGGACTGGCGGCCGCCGCGTACACGGTCTTCATGGCGTGCATGGCGGGGACGCGGCTTCTCGGCGACCGGCTGGTGCGGCGGCTCGGCCCGGCCCGGGTCGTCCGGTGCGGAGGCGTGGTGGCCGTCCTCGGCGGCGCGCTCGTGGTGGCGTCCCGCGAGCCCTGGCCGGCCATCGCGGGGTTCGCGCTGCTCGGCGTCGGCGTGGCGACGGTGGTGCCGCTGGTGTTCGCGGCGGCGGGCGCCGCCGGCGCCACCCCGGGCGAGGGCGTCGCGGGCGTCGCGACGATCACCTACCTGTCGGGGCTGACCGCGCCCGCCATCACCGGCTGGACGGCCGGGGCGCTGTCCTACCCGGCCGCGTTCGCGCTCATCACGTGCGTGGTCGCGGTGATGACCGTGACGGCCGGGGCCCTGAACCCGCGCGGCGGCGGTGCGGCCGGGCGGCCCGCGGGCGCGACCTCCGGCCGCGCCGAGAAGGCGGTGCCCTAGGCGGGCGCACGGCCGGTGGACGTGCGAAAGGCCGGGAACGCGCGAGCGCTCCCGGCCTCAGCTGAGATCCGGCAGGACCTTAGAGCGGGTAGACGCCCTCGGCCTGCGGGCCCTTCTGGCCCTGGGTGATCTCGAACCCGACGCGCTGGTTCTCGTCGAGGCTGCGGTAGCCGTTGGTCGTGATCGCCGAGTAGTGGACGAACACGTCGGGGCCGCCGCCGTCGGGCGCGATGAACCCGAAGCCCTTCTCAGCGTTGAACCACTTCACGGTGCCTTCGGCCATGGTCTTTCCCTTCCGGGTAAAACGTCTCCGGCCCGCCGGTCGACGGGGCCGGGCTGCAAGCGGACTCACTCACGCCCGCCGGTCACCCGGAGAAAACGCTTCGAGACTGCTTGGCGCCGGCCGGCCGGGCCGACGCCATCGTGCAACGCAGACGAACTTACCCGATGCCGGGCGAGCCCATGCACCGACACACCTAAAGAAGATCTGCGAGGGCCGCGGCGGCGCGGTGGCAGTCGTGGAACGTGCAGTACAGCGGGACGGGCGCGAGGCGGACGACATCGGGCTCGCGCGCGTCGGCGACGACGCCGTGGGCCTCGGCGAGCCGCCGGACGAGCCCGCCCGCGTCCGCCACCCGCACCGACAGCTGCGCGCCGCGCGCCGACGGGTCGGACGGCGTGACGACCTCGGCGCCGATCCCGGCGAGCCGGTCCGCCAGGTAGCCGGTCAGGCGCCCGCTCTTGGCGCGCAGCGCGTCCATCCCCACCCGGTCGAAGATCTCCAGGGAGGCCAGCACCGGCGCCAGCGCCATGATCGGCGGGTTGGACAGCTGCCAGGCGTCGGCGGAGGCGGGCGGCGCGATGTCGGGGTCCATCCGGAACCGGACGGCGGGGTCGGTGCCCCACCAGCCCGCCAGCTTCGGCACGGAGGCGTCCCGCACGTGCCGCTCGTGGACGAAGCACCCCGCGACGGCGCCGGGTCCGCCGTTGAGGTACTTGTAGGTGCACCAGGCGGCGAAGTCCACGTCCCAGTCGTGCAGCCGCAGGGGGACGTTCCCGGCGGCGTGGGCGAGGTCCCACCCGACGACGGCGCCGGCGGCCCGGCCCGCCTTGGTGATCGCCGCCATGTCCATGAGCTGGCCGGTCAGGTAGTTGACCCCGCCGAGCAGGACGAGAGCGACCGTGCCGCCCTCGCGGTCGAGGAACGCGAGGACGTCCTCGGTGCGCAGCGCGTCCTCGCCGTCGCGGGGCCTGAGCCGCACGACGGTCGCGGCCGGGTCGAGCCCGTGGTGGACGGCCTGGCTCGCCACCGCGTAGGAGTCGGACGGGAACGCCGCGTCCTCGATGACGATGCGGGTGCGCGTCCCGGCGGGCCGGTAGAAGCTCGCCATCATCAGGTGAAGGTTGACCGTCAGCGAGTTCATCGCGACGACCTCGTGCGGAAGCGCGCCCACGAGGCGGGCTGCGGGCCCGCGGAGCAGCTCGTGGTACGCCACCCAGGGGCGGCGGCCCTGCGTGTGCGCCTCGACGGCGAGCCGCGCCCAGTCGTCCAGCTCCTCGCGGAGCAGCCCGGCCGCGCTCCTCGGCTGGAGCCCGAGCGAGTTGCCCGCGAAGTAGGCGGCCTCCGCGTGCGGCCCGCCCGGCGCGGGCGGGACGAGGAACTCCCCGCGCAGCGTGGGCAGGGGATCGGTCTCGTCGAGGCGCCGCGCCTCGTCCTCCAGGGTCACTGCGCCATTCCTTCGGTGGTCACCAGGTCGAGGGCGGGCGCGAAGAACGCCTCCGCGTTGCCCCCGAGCAGCAGGGCGCGCTCGGCGTCGTCCAGTCCGGGGCACGCGCGGATCGTCGCGCCGGGGTCCTTCTCGCCGAGCGGGAACGGGTAGTCGGTGCCGAGCATGACCCGTTCGGGGCCCATCACGTCCACCAGCAGGCGGAGCGCGCGCGGGTCGAACACGGCCGAGTCGACGTGGAACCGGCCGACGTACTCCGACGGGGGGCGCGGCGAGTCGGCGCGCACGATGTCGCGGCGGTGCCAGGCGTTGTCGGCCCGCCCGAGCAGGAACGCGAAGCTGCCGCCGCCATGGCAGAAGCACAGCCGCAGGGACTCGGGGAGCCGCTCGAACGCGCCCGACAGCATCAGACCGAGGATGCTCAGCTGCGTCTCGGCGGGCATGCCCGACAGCCACGGCAGCATGTGGCCGCGCATCCGGTCGGCGCCGAGCATGTCCCACGGGTGCGCGAGGACGGGCAGGCCGAGTTCCGCGCAGTACGCGAGGAACGCCGTGATCCCCTCGTCGTCGAGGTTGCGGTCGCCGACATGGTTGCCGATGTGGACGCCGCGGTGCCCGGCGGCGGCCGCCCGCTCGGCGACCTCGCAGGCGAGCTCGGGATCCTGGAGCGGCACCTGGCACAGCGGCAGGAGCCGGTCGGGGGCGTCCGAGCAGAACGCCAGGATGCGGTCGTTCACGAAGTCGCACCAGTCGGCGGCGCGGGACGGCTCGGCCGCGTACCCGAACATCAGCGGCGTGGACGAGACGGCCTGCCGGTCGACGCCCGCGGCGTCCATGTCGGCCACGCGGCGCGCGGCGTCCCAGAGCGCCTCCCCGACGGGGCGGTACTCCGCGTCGCCGCACATCATCATGCCGGCGCCGCCGCCGTCGACGCGCAGCCACGGCTGGCCCTCGTCGGAGAGGATCCGCCCCTCGTTCCGGCCTATCACCGGGAAGACGTGCGCGTGGACGTCGAAGACCGTCACCGGGGCCCCGTCAGACACGGGGCGCCGTCGTCGGGGTCATGGACCGCGGCCACTGCCGGCCCGGGTGCACCGCGCCGCAGTTCGGGCACTTGCGGTCGCCGCCGTAGAAGCGCTCGAAGGCGGGCGGCAGGTCGTCCACGATCGAGCGGACCTGGAGCTCGGCGCGGTGGACGAGGTGGTGGCACTCGGTGCAGTACCACTCGAACGCCTCCGCGAGGCCCTCGGGGCGCGGGATCTCCACGACCAGGCCGATCGACCCGGGCTCGGGCCGCTGCGGCGAGTGCCGGACGTGCGGGGGAAGCAGGAAGACGTCGCCCTCGTTGATCTGCAGGTCGGTGGGCGGACGGCCCTCCTCCTCCATGACGCGCAGCACCATGTTGCCCTTGAGCTGGTAGAAGAACTCCTCGGTCGGGTCGTCGTGGAAGTCGGTGCGCTGGTTGGGCCCGCCGACCACCATGATGATCAGCCCGGCGTCGTCGAAGACCTGGACGTTGCCGACCGGCGGCTTCAGCAGGTCCCGGTGCTCCTCGATCCAGGCGTCGAAGTTGAACGGCCGTCCGAACGACAGCTGGGGCAGGGTCATGCTCCGCCCTCCTTTCCTGTCCGCGTCGCCTGCGGGATGTGCGCGACGCACGAGATCTCGATGAGCAGGTGCGGGTGCGGGAGCTGGTGGACGGCGACGGTCGTGCGGGCGGGCCCGGTCTCGTCGAAGTACTCGCCGTAGACCTCGTTGTAGCCGCCGAAGTCGTTCATGCTCACCAGGTAGGTGGTGACGCTGACGACGTCGGACAGGCCGCCGCCGGCCGCCTCCAGCAGGTCGCGGATGTTCTCGATGACGGCGCGGGTCTGCTCCCGGACGTCGAGGTCGGTGACGCCCATCGCGTCGGCGCTCGCCCCGGCGAACGTCCCGTCCGGGCGGCGCGAGCTCGTCCCGGACACGAACACCAGGTCGCCGGCCCGCCGCAGGTGCGGGAACCGGCCGCGCGGCGGGGCCTTGCCCTCGACGAGGATCGCGTCGTCCATCAGGTCGTCACCTCCACGGCGCCGAGGCCCGCGCCGACGACCCGGACGTGGGCGTCCTTCGGCAGCGGGACCGCGGCCGTCGCGGCGCCGGCGAGGACGATCCAGCCCGGCTCCAGCGTCATTCCGGCGCCGAGCGCGAGCCGGGCCGCCGCCCGCAGCGACCGCGCCGGGTCCCCGAGGATCGCGGCGGACGAGCCCGTCTGCACCGGCCGGCCGTCGATCTCCAGCAGCAGCCCGGCGTTCGACAGGTCGCGGGGCGCGTGCCAGGCGCCGACGCCGAACCGCGCCGCCGAGGCGTTGTCGGCGATGACGTCCGGGAGCGTGAACGCGAAGTCCTCGTAGCGGGAGTCGAGCACCTCGAACCCGACGGCGACTCCCGCCACGGCGGACTCGACCTCGGCTGCGGAGCGGACCTCCCGGCCGATCAGATAGGCGATCTCGGGCTCGATCCGCGGGTGGATGAGGCGGGACACGTCCACCGAGGACTCGGCCACCATGCCGTCGGTCAGCAGGCCCCAGATGACGTCGTCCACGCCCATCTGGACCATCTTGGCGCGGCTGGTGAACCCCATCTTCACCCCGGCGAGCCGCTCGCCCCGGCGGCGCCGCCGCTCGATCCCGGCGCGCTGCACCGCGTAGGCCGTCGCGACGTCCAGGGGCGTCCGGGCGGTCAGCTTCGGGATCGCCCGGACGTCCCGGGCGGCCTCGTCGAGCGCCGCCGCGAGCGCGTGCACGTCCGCCATCAGGACTCCTCCCTGCCGAAGGCGACGCGGACGTCGCCGAGTCCGTCGATGCGCGCCTCGAACACGTCGCCCGGACCGGCCGGGACCACCGGGCCGAGCGCGCCGGTCAGGACGGTGTCGCCGGCGCGCAGCGGGCGGCCGACGCGGACGAGGGTGTCGGCGAGCCAGAGCGCGGCGTTCAGCGGGTGCCCGAGGCAGGCGGCGCCGTTGCCGGTCGAGACCTGCTCGCCGCGCCGCTCCATCACCATCCCGCACAGGCGCAGGTCGACGTCCGCGAGCGGGACGGGGCGGTTGCCCAGCGCGTACATGCCGGAGGAGGCGTTGTCGGCGACCGTGTCGGCGAGCGTGATGTCCCAGTCGCGGACGCGGCTGCCGACCACCTCGATGGCGGGCAGCGCGAACGCCGTCGCGCGGATCACGTCGGCGGCGGTGTGCCGCTCGTGGGTGAGGTCGCGCTCCAGCACGAGGGCGACCTCCGCCTCGGCGCGCGGCTGCAGCACGGCGCCGGCGGGGATCTCCTCCCCGTCCGGGACGGCCATGTCGGCGAACAGCATCCCGAAGTCGGGGCTGTCCACGCCGATCTGCGCCTGGACGGCGCGCGACGTCAGGCCGATCTTGCGGCCGGCGAGGCGGCGCCCCTCCCCCAGCCAGCGGTCGGTCAGCCGGTCCTGGACGGCGTAGGCGTCGTCCGCCGTGGCGATCAGGTCGCGGACGGGCGCGCACGGCGTGCCGCCGGCGTGGGCGCCGAGGAGCCGCTCGGCGGCGGCCTCGATGTTCGTGGTCACTGGGCTCGCTCTCAGATCTGGACGCAGACGTTGACGGGTTCGGAGAAGAAGTCCAGGGAGTACTCTCCCCCCTCCCTGCCGATCCCGGAGGCCTTCACGCCGCCGAACGGGGTGCGCAGGTCGCGCAGGTTCCAGCAGTTCACCCAGACGATCCCGGTCTCGACGCGCGGCGCGACCCGGTGCGCGCGCGACAGGTCCCGCGTCCACACCGTGGCGGCGAGCCCGTAGGGGCTGTCGTTGGCGAGCGCGAGGGCCTCGTCCTCGGTGTCGAACGGCGCGACGTGGCAGACCGGCCCGAAGATCTCCTCCCGCACCGCCCGGGCGGTCTCGGGGAGCCCGGTGAGGACGGTCGGCTCGACGTGGAAGCCGCCGTCCCGGGCGTCCCCGAACCGCGGGGCGCCGCCGCCGGCGACGACCGTGGCGCCCTCCTCGCGGGCGAGCCGGAGGTACGACAGGACCTTGTCGCGGTGCCCGGCCGAGATCATCGGCCCGTAGCCGTCGAGCGCGCGGGCCCGCTCGCCGAGCCTCGCGACGAACTCCTCGAAGACGGGGCGCTCCACGTAGACGCGCTCGGTGCACAGGCAGATCTGCCCGGAGTGGGTGAAGGAGGAGCGGACCGTCCCGTCCACGGCGGCGTCCAGGTCGGCGTCGGCGAAGACGAGCGCGGGGTTCTTGCCGCCCAGCTCGAACGAGACGGGGGTGACGTGGTCGGCGGCGTTCCGCATGATCGCGGCGCCGGTGGCCGACTCGCCGGTGAACGCGATCGCGTCCACCCCGGGGTGCCCGGTGAGGAACTCCCCGGCCGCGCCGGGGCCGTGCCCGTGCACCAGGTTGAACACTCCGTCGGGGAGGCCCGCCTCGTCGATCACCCGGGCGAGCAGCGTCGCGGTCGAGGGCGTCTCCTCCGAGGGCTTGGCCACCACGGCGTTCCCGCATGCGAGCGCGGGCGCGATCTTCCAGGTCGACAGCAGCAGCGGGAGGTTCCACGGCGAGACGACCGCCACGACCCCGAGCGGCCGCCGCACCGTGTAGTTGAGCGCCTCGCCCGTCCCGGAGCTCCACCCCGGCACGCGCGTGGTGTAGGCGCGCTCCGGGCGCCCGTACAGCAGGTCGGCGTAGGCGCGGAAGTTGCCGACGGCGCGCGGCACGTCGACGGTCTCGGCGAACGCGCGGGGCCTGCCGGTGTCGGCGACCTCCGCGTCCACGAACTCCTCGAACCGCGCCTGGATGCCGTCGGCGACGCGCCGCAGCGCCGCGGCCCGCTCCTCGGCCGCCATCGCGCCCCAGGGGCCCTTCAGCGCGGAACGGGCCGCGGCCACGGCGTCGTCGACGACCTCCCGCGTGGCCTCGGGGACGGCGCCCAGCTCGGTGCCGTCCGCGGGCGCGATGAGGGGGAAGGCCGGGCCGTCCGAACGGAACACCCCGCCGACGTAGTGCTCAGCCTTCATCCGTCCCCTCCCGCGTGGCTCGACCCCCCGATACTCGCCCGCGAAGCTATGCCTGGCAAATACCAAATCCCCCGGCGGCTATGACCGAACGGCTATGCCTGTCCCTCCCCGTCCGCTGGCCGGATACGGACAGGACGGCTCCTTGCCGAGACCGGTGATCCATGTCACTTTGATCTTGTGATCGCCGGTGATCTCCGGGAGGCCCGCTGTCATGACCCGCGGCACCGGCCCGCTGGACCCGCCCCCCTTCCTCCGTCTCGACCCGCCCGAGCTCGACGGCGGTGACCTGGTCGTCCGCGCCAGGCCGACCGAGTCCCGGGCCCGAACCCGCACCAGCCCCCGCGCTCCGCTGGCCTACCTCTACGAACGCCCCGACGAGCACGAACCGGAGCGGACGACGAGACTCGCGGCGGGCCACTACGACCGCACCAGCCTGACCTGGACGTTCTCCGGCGACATCCCGGGGATCATCGGGATCACCGAGCCGACCTCCCCCTAGCGGCCGCCCACGGGCCCCTCTCCGCTCCCCCACGCGCGCTCCCGCGCCGCCCACGCACGCCCGCATGTCCGCCCAGCAGAAAGGCACGCCCATGCCCGGAACCCTGACCAGGCCCGCGCTCCGCACCACCCGCGCCTTCATCTCCCCCGACCACGCCGGATTCGATCCGGCGGCGGTCCCCACCCCGGACGGTGACGAGCGGCCGTTCGGCTACGCCTACTCCACCCCGTGGGGGACGCCCGACGACGGCGCCCCTGCGGCCGACCCGCAGGCGGGCCACTACGACCCCGTGACCCAGACCTGGGTGGGCCCGGACGGCGAGGACGTCACCGCCGGGTACAGCTCGTACACGACGACGGGATCAGGCCAGCCACCGTGGGGGGACAAGATCCTCGACGACGTGTGCGCCTGACGCGTGGGCGGCCAGGCCGAGGTCCTGGTCCTCACGCAGGACTTCGACCCCACGGTCGACCCGGTCGTCCGGAGCCTCACGGCGAAGGGCGCCCGGGTCGTCCGGGTGGACACCAGCTACTTCCCGCGCAGCCTGAGCTTCACCACGTCCGACTTCGACGGGGCCGACCGGGCGGTGATGCGCCACCACGACGGCGAGATCGACCGGGAGGTCGACCTTCGCGCCCTGGCGGGCGTCTGGTACCGGCGGCCCACCGCCTTCGACTTCGGCGAGGAGATGGGAGAGGCCGAACGCGAGTTCGCCCGCCACGAGGCCCTGCACGGCATCGGCGGCATCCTGCGCTCGACCGACTGCCTCTGGATGAACCGCCCCGACCTGGACGCGGTCGCCGACCTCAAGCCGTACCAGCTCAAGCTCGCGAAGGAGGCCGGGCTCCGCGTCCCGCGGACGCTGCTGACCAACGACCCCGACGAGGTCGCCCGGCTGGTGAAGCAGGAGGGCGAGGGCTCGCTCGTCTACAAGTCGCTCAGCGGCGGGGTGGTCCACTACCCCGGCGCGTTCCCCTCCGGCCTCTACACCGCCGTGCTCGGCGAGGAGATCCACGACCACCTCCCCCGGGTGCGGCACACCCTCTGCCAGTTCCAGGAGTACATCGAGAAGGCCTACGAGGTCCGGCTCACGATCATCGGCGACGCCTACTTCCCCGTCGTGATCGACTCGCAGGGCGCGGAGCGGACGCGGATCGACTGGCGCGCCGACACCGAGCTCAGCTACGGCGACTACCGGCCGCTGCCGGAGGACGTCGTGCGGCGCACGCAGGCGCTGATGGACCGGCTCGGGCTCGTCTACGCCGCGGTCGACTTCATCGTCACCCCGGACGGCGAGCACGTCTTCCTGGAGTCCAACCCGAACGGCCAGTTCATGTGGATGCAGAACGACCTCGGCCTGCCGCTCGGCGACCGCATCGCGGACCTGCTGATGCGGGGCGGCCCGTTCCGGCGCGGTGAGGTGGAGCAGGTCGGCTACTGATGGACGATCCGCCGCCCGTCACCGCGGCCGAGTGGACGGAGCCGCCGCAGGCCGGCCAGCGGTGCCACGGGGTCACGCCACCGCGGGGGAAGGAGGGGGGGGGCGGGCACCAGGCGCGGACCACGGGC
>NZ_JBFARL010000012.1:0-76310 GCF_040674655.1 Actinomadura sp. NPDC049753
CGAACACCTCGTGCCCCGCATCGACCAGACGAGGCACCAGCTCCTTGCCCATCGCTCCGGTCGCTCCTGCCACCAGCACCTTCATCGTCGGCTCCCTTCCTGTCCGGTCCGGGTTCGCCACCTGAACCGGATGGCCCGTCAATTGCTGACAGAAGTCGAACGTGACCTGTGTCACGCCGTGAGCAGAGGCGGCTATGAAGGAGACGCTGCCGGGGTGGCTGGACGGGTTCGGAAACTCACGGGCGAAGACGTTCCGGGTTGGCCACCGGACCGCCAGGCCAAGGGTGAGCGCATCCTCTAGAAGTCGGTTGCCGAATAACCCGCCCACCGCGATCCACCCGCCCGGTTCACACGGTCTGGCGTCCCGGATCGGACCGCGAGTCGGCCCCTGGTGCGGCTCCCGGTTCGGGACTCCGGCCTCGACCGTGAAGGCGGCACCTGCAGCCGCGAGTTCTTCACCGAGCCCGAGGCCGCGGTCCTGGCCATCGACCCGAACGGCTGACCGGCACGGCTTCCGGTCCGCGCCCGCGCCAGCACTGGTTGGTCGCGGCGCACAGGGCGACGGCCTGCGCGGGGGCGGGTTCTTCGCCACGCCGGCGGGCAACCGGTGAGCCGGGGTCAGAGGTTCACGCGGTAGACGGTCGGCGGGCGGCCCGTGCGGCCCTGCTGCTGGCTGCCGGTCGGCGTGGCGATCCCGGCTCGTTCCAGGCGCTTGAGGACGCGCCTCGCCGTGCGCTGCTGCACGTCCAGGTGCTCGGCGACGTCGTGCGCGGTCAGGCCGTCCGGCCGGTCGGCGACCAGCTCGCGCAGCCGGACCAGCGTCTGGGCGTTGAGGCCGACGCGGCGGGCCAGCAGCGGCAGGCTCTCGACGCCGCGTTCGGCCGGGGGCTCGTCGCCGTCGGCGGGCTCGATCACGATGTCGACGTCATCGGCCATCGCGACCACGCCCACCGAGGCGCCGATCGCCTCGGCCCTGCCGAGGGCCCGCCTGGCCAGGGACTCCGCCTCCGCCGCCGTGCGGCCGATGCCGAAGCCGACGTGCACGGTCGGGTGCCGGGCGGCGAGCCGGTCGAGGAGCGGCAGCCGGGTGAACTGCTCGGTGGCCTGCTCCAGGAGGCCGCGCGTGGTCACCATCAGGTGGCGCCCGCCGGGCAGCGGCGCCAGGCTGCCGCCCAGCGTCACCACGTCGGCCGCCAGGGTGTCGTCCGGGCCGGGAAGCTCGATCAGGCCCAGCGCGACCTGGGCGTCGCCGACCTGCTGCCCGACAGCGGTCAGGATGAGGGCCTGGATGGTGGAACGGATCGAGAAGCGCGACGGGGCCAGCCGCACTGTGTGCATCAGGGGCTCCAGCACGTTGTAGGCGGAGCCCAGGCAGGTGATGGCCACCCGGGTGTCGTGCCGGTCGCGCGCGTTGCGGTGGAACGCGACGATGTCCTCGGACGTGAGGCCGGGCTTGTAGGGCAGCACCTGGACCTGGTCGGTCGGCAGCTTGGCCTCGGTGAGGGTCTCCAGCACCTCGGCGCGGCGGAGCGTGTCGACCGATACGCGCGTCACGTCGTGGCCCAGACGCAGGAGCTCCACCAGTGCCCGAAGCAGTGTCGCGCCGTCGTAGGAGACGTACATCGAGGGCCGCGTCAGCACGCCCGCGGCGGTGGCCAGGGTGTACGGGACCACGCCGGTGAACAGGAACGCGTCGACCTCTTCGGGGGCGGTCGCGACGACCTCCACGGCCTCGCCCTCGTGCCGGTAGGCGAGGCCGGTCATGACGGCGCCGCCCATCTCGGTGCCCACCGCGACGGCGCGGTGGACCAGGTCTTCGGGACCCACGACCCCGATCGTGATGGGCACTCTCGGCTCCTTATTTAGGTCCAGCCCTCAACCGGTTAGGTTAGTGCACCGCCGTCGGGCTTCGTCACTTCCAGGCTCGGCCTCTTGACGGACTTCCCAGGGTGAAATAACTTTCGGCCCAGACCGAAAATAGGCGGGCGTGAGGACGGGGAGAGGCATGGGCACGGACGGCGAGCGGTTCCCCGATGCGCTGGGTCCGAGCGGCCGGACGATCGGAGACGAGGAGCGCCGGGCGGTGCTGCGCGTCCTCGACAGCGCCGTGCTGTGCAGCACCTTCGGCACCGAGGCGCGCGCCCTCGAAGCCGAGATGGCCGCGCTGTACGGCCGCCGCGCTGCGATCGCGTCGAGTTCGGGCACGGCGGCGCTGCACCTGGCCGTCGCGGCGGTCCGCCTCGACCCCGGGGACGAGGTCATCACCACCCCCATCTCCGACTTCGGAACCGTCGCGCCGATCCTCGCGCAGAACGGGGTGCCCGTCTTCGCCGACGTCGATCCGGCCACCGGCAACCTGGACCCCGCCGCGGTCGAGGCGGCGGTCACGCCGCGCACCCGGGCGATCATCGCGGTGCACCTCTTCGGCGCGCCCGCCGACCTCGCAGGGCTCCGCGCGGTCGCCGACCGGCACGGCCTGCTCCTCATCGAGGACTGCGCGCAGGCCTGGCTCGGCACCACCCCCGAGGGCGGCCTGCTCGGCACGGTCGGCGACATCGCGTGCTTCAGCCTCCAGCAGTACAAGCACATCACCGCGGGCGACGGCGGTCTGTGCTGCACCGATGACGACGAGCTGGCCCGGCGCATGCGGCTGTTCATGGACAAGGGCTGGGACCGGACGATCGGCCGGCTGCACCTGTCGCTCGGCCTCAACTACCGCATGACCGAGCTCGTGGCCGCGGTGGCGCGCGCCCAGCTCGCCAAGGCCG
This sequence comes from Actinomadura sp. NPDC049753, assembly GCF_040674655.1. Classification (NCBI taxonomy): domain Bacteria; kingdom Bacillati; phylum Actinomycetota; class Actinomycetes; order Streptosporangiales; family Thermomonosporaceae; genus Actinomadura; species Actinomadura sp. NPDC049753. The sequence continues at coordinate 2,769 of NZ_JBFARL010000012.1, forward strand.
CCGGGGTCGTGGCCCGCCGCGCCGAACGGGCCGGGCAGCTCCTGTCCTCGCTCCGGGACCTGACCGGAATCGGCCTTCCCGATCCAGCGGGGCACGCCTGGTGGCTGTTCCCGTTCACGGTGCCGGACGACCCGGGCAACCGCGCCTGGGCGGAGGAGCTCGCCGCGGAGGGCGCCCCGGCGGTCGCCGGTTATCTGGAGCGCCCCCTGTACGCCAATCCGGCGCTCGCGGCCGAGCCCGTCTACGGCTCCTCGCGCTTCCCGCTGGAGGGCCGGTCGTATCCGGCCGGGCTCTGCCCGAGCGCGGAGCGGCTCATCGACCGGACGCTGGTCGTCCTGCACTGGAACGAGGGCTACACGGCCGACCACGTGGAGGCCATCGCCCGCGCGGTGCGCCGCGTGCACGCCCGGCTCGCGTAAAAGGCGGGCCCGTTCGCCGGGCTCCGCGGGCACGATCGACACGTCCCCGGCGGCAGAGCGGCCGGCCGTCCGGCGGGAGACGGGCGGCAGGGCGCTCACCGCGCCTCCCGCCGCCCGTTCCCGCCCCGGCTCCCGCTGATCAATGCGCCGCGGTGGCGCGCAGGTCCTCCAGGCAGGCGATCACCCGGTCGCGTTCCGAGGGCGGAAGCGCGGGGCCGTACGGGTCGTGCGCCGCGGCCTCGGGGATGAGCCCCTCCCAGACGGCCGCCCACAGCATGCGCTGCACGTATCCCTCGATCGGCGCGTAGAACGTCGCCGCCGCGAACCGGTCGAGCCGGTCGGAGGCCTCGACGAACGCCGCGTGGTCACGTCCCGTCCATGCTCGCAGCACGCGTGCGCTCAGCTCGGCCCGTGCCGCGGCGATGCCGACGAGCGCGGTGTCGGCGCCCCACATGAACGAGGGGCCGTACATGCGGTCCTCTCCGGTGATGGAGAGCTTGCCGGTGCCGCGGCCCGCCCAGATCGCCTCCTGGCATCCGATGGCGCTGTCGAGCGTCGCCGTCTTCACGCCGAGCATCTCGGGGAGCGCCAGCAGGTCGCGGATCAACTCGGGCGGGTACGGGTAGCCGCCCGCCTCCGCGTGCAGGTAGAACCCGACGAGCGGCAGTCCGCTCTCGGCGGCCACCCGCTGGTGCAGCCGCACGGCCTGGTCGTGCCCGTCGGGCTCCTCGCGGAGCGCGGCCAGCGGGTAAACCATCACGGCGTCCGCACCGAGCTCCGCCGCCCGCACCGCCATCGCCACCGTCGCGTCCGAGGCCGCGGCCAGGGTCGGAGCGGAGACCGACCGCGGCACGCCGACGCCTGCCACGATCGGCGCCGCGGTGGCCAGCCGCCACGTCGTCAGCACCCTGGCGCGGTCGTCGGCGGAGAGGTGGAGCCCGCGCCCGGTGTGGGCCCACACGGCCACGCCGCCGATCGGTTCCGCGGCGATCCGGTCGGCGTACGCCGCGAGGGCGTCGTGGTCCACGACGCCCTGCCGGTCCATCGGGGTCACCACGGCGGGCAGGAGGGTGCCGCGCAGCCGGTCGACGAGGGCGTGCATCGTCGGGTCTCCGTTCCGGGTCACAGGTCGTGGCCGAGGCCGGGGGCGGTCGGGACGTCCACCCATCCGTCGACGGCGGTGAACACCGAGGGCGCGAGCGGTTCCTCCCGCACCAGCAGCGGCCCCACCAGGTCCGCGGGCACGGTGGCGCCCGGCAGCGCGGAGGCCAGGTGCAGCGCGGCCAGCGTCGCCACGCCCAGCTCCGGCATGGAACCGACCTTGACCGCCAGCCCGGCCGCCTCCGCGATGGCCGCGATCCGCAGGGCGGGGTGCAGCCCGCCCACCTTGAGGATCTTGATGTTGAGCACGTCGGCGGCGCCGCGCCGGACGATCTCCAGCGCGTCCTGCGGCGACTGCATGCTCTCGTCCACCATCACCGGGACGTCCAGGCGCTCGCGGAGCCGGGCCAGCCCCACCAGGTCCCAGTGCGGCAGCGGCTGCTCCAGCAGGGAGAGCCCGGCGTCGGCCATCCTGGCCAGCGCGGGCAGCGCCGAGAGGTCGTAGCCCTCGTTGGCGTCCAGGCACAACTCGGCGTCGGCGGGCAGCGCGGCCCGGACGGTGCGCACGAGGTCGAGGTCGCGCTCGGGGTCGTGACCGCCCTTGACCTTGATGTGCCGGAACCCGCGCCCGGCGTAGTCCGCGGCCTCCGCCGCCATCTCGTCCGGCGTGCCGAGCCCGACCACCCAGGCGATCGGGACGCGTTCGCGCACCCGGCCGCCGAGCAGCGCGGTGACCGGCCATCCGGCGAGCCGCCCGGCCAGGTCGTGCAGCGCGATGTCGAGGGCGGCCTTGGCGACGTGCTGGCCGCGCAGCGCGACGTCCATCGCGACATGCGCCCCGGCCCGGTCGAGGGGATCGAGGCCGATCAGGGCGGGGCTCAGGTGCTCCTCGACGGCCGCGGCGACGCCCGCCAGCGTCTCGCCCGTGTAGGCGGTCATCGGCGAGGTCTCGCCGACGCCGATCGCTCCGTCCGCCGTCTCCACCTCCGCCACCAGGCTGATCAGCTCCGTGCTGACCCCGCTGCTGATCTGGAACGGGCGGCGGTAGGGGGCCCGGACGACGCGCGTGCGGATCGCGGTGATCGGGCCCCCGGTCGCGGACGGGCGCTCGCCGGGCCGGGGGAGGGCGACGCTCAAGGCTGACTCCTCTGCTGGGGTCGCAATGAGAGGACAAATGATTTACGGTCTAGACCGTAAGTAGCGTGCTCGGTGGATGTCAATGCCACCGACGACTGGAGGGCGGCCCCATGCGCCTCGGCCTGTATCTGAACCTGTACGGTGACGCGGCGGACCGCCCGTCCCTGGACGACGCCGTCGAGCAGGCGCGGCTCGCCGAACAGGCCGGCTTCGAGTGGGTCGTGCTGGGCGAGCGCCACCTGCACCGGCCCGGCTATCACGAGATCCTCACCTCGCTGACCTGGATCGCGGCGCACACCGAGCGCATCGGGCTGGCCACCGCCGGGATCGTCGCGCCGTTCTACCACCCGGTCGTGCTGGCCCAGACGCTCGCGCACATCGACGTGCTGTCGGGCGGCCGGCTGACGGCCGGGTTCGTGCTCGGCTACCGGCCGGAGGAGTTCGCCCTCTTCGGCGTCGCCCAGCGCGAGCGGGTCGCCCGTTTCGAGGAGTGCGTGGAGCTCCTCACCCGGCTGTGGACGGAGGACAAGGTGACGTTCGACGGGAGGTTCACGCAGGTCGAGGAGGCGTTCCTCGCCCCGCGTCCCGTCCAGGGGCCGCGCCCGAGGCTCTGGAACGGCGGCCGGGTCCCGGCCGTGCTGGAGCGGACGGCGCGCATGTGCGACGGCTGGACGACCTCGTTCAACGAGCTCGACGCCGACCTCCCCGGCAAGATCGAGGAGTACCGCGCGTACGAGCGGGGCCCCGGCACGCTCGGCGCCGAGGTCATCGTCTGCCGCGAGGGCTACTGCGCGCCGACGTCGCAGGAGGCGCGCGAGGCGCTGGAGGCCCCGCTGCGCGACCTGTACGACGCGTACACGGGCTGGAAGCGCACGTCCTCGGACGCGGGCCGCTACGCGCAGGGCTGGGACGAGATCGCCGACCGGAGCGTGATCGGCTCGCCCGGCCGGTGCGCGGAGCGGCTGGCGCACTACGCGGCGATGGGGGCCGACGGGGTCGTGCTGCGCGTCCAGCCGCCCGGGATGCCGCAGGCGGACGCCCTTCGCGCCATCGAGGCTTTCGGTCACGTCATTTCCGGCTGAGTCCGAAACTCGCGCCTGACCTTGGCCGCGGCGGACACGATGTCGGCGAGCGCGTCGTCGTCCGCCATCAGCAGGTTCTGCCGGAGCCAGACGACCGAGTCCTCGGCGGCCTCGGCCGCCGGGCAGGAAGCCTCGCCCGCGTACGGGCGGAGGGCGGCCTCGCGGGACAGCGACCGGTATCCGGCGTCCAGCGGGACGCCCTCGGCCGCCATCGCCGCGATGAAGTCGGCCTTGGGCCGACCGCCGAACTCCGCCCGCGCGTAGCGCACGATGCCGAGGTGCCTGCTGTGCCGCGTCGTCCCGTCCGGTCCCGGCAGCAGGCTCAGCCCGCCGACCGCCGCGAGTTCTTCGGCCAGGTACGCGGCGGCGCGCTCGCGGGCGGCCACCTGCCCGTCGAGCAGCGCGAGCTGGGGAGCCAGCACGGCCGCCTGGAACTCCGTCATGCGCAGGTTCCAGCCGATCCCGGGATGTTCGTACCAGCCGCCGCCGAGCCGCCGTCCGACGTTGTGCAGCGACCAGAGCCGCTCGTACAGCGCCCGGTCGCCGGTCACGACGATGCCGCCCTCCCCGGCGGTCATCGCCTTGCTCGACTGGAAGCTGAAACAGGCCACGGCGCCGAGCGACCCGGCCGGTCGCCCGTGCCGTGCGGCGCCGTGCGCCTGCGCCGCGTCCTCCACGAGCGGGATCCCGAACGCCTCCAGGTTCTCGGTGTCGGCGGGAGCGCCGGCCAGGTGCACGGGCATGATCGCCCTGGTGCGCGCTGTGATCGCGCGTTCCACCGCCGCCGGGTCCAGATGCAGCGTGTCCGGGGTGACATCGGCGAGAACGGGCCGGGCGCCCGCGAGAACCACCGAGGTCGCGCTGGCCACGAACGTGTAGGCGGGCACGATCACCTCGTCGCCGGGGCCGACGCCGAGAGCGCGCAGCGCGAGGAAGAGGCCGACTGTGCCGTTCACCGCGCAGACGCCGTACTCCGTGCCCGCGGAGGCGGCGAACGCCGTCGCGAACTCGGTGACCTTGGTCCCGTCCGTCGCGCCCCACGCACCGCCGTCCAGCACCTCCAGCAGCAGCGCGCGCTGCTCGGGGGTGGCGGGCGGCGGCCAGGCGGGCCAGCCGGAGGTGCGGACGGGTGTACCGCCGTGGAGGGCCAGCCTCATCGTGCTCCTTCCAGAAGCCGGGTCATCGTGCCGAAGAGGAGCCGGTCGCGGTCGGCCGGGTCGAGCGGTGCCAGCACCACGCGTCCGAGGCCGACGCGCAGATCGAGGAAGAGCGCGTCCGAGCCGAACACCATGCGGTCCGCGCCGACGTCCGCCACCAGCCGCGCCAGATGCCGGGCGGTCATCCGCGAGCCGCAGATCTCCAGCACCACGTTCGGGCACCGTCGCGCGACGTCCGCCGCGGCGGCGAAGCCGGAGGGCCACAGCCCGGCGTGGCCCATCAGCAGCGGGACGGCCGGATGCCGTCCGGCGACGGTCGCGAAGCGCGCCGGGTCGGACCAGGGCGAGCCGTACTCGCCGTGCGACAGCACGATCGCGCCGGTCGCGGCGGCGACGGCGAACGCGGGCTCGTAGCCGGGGCCGTCGAGCGGGTGCCCGTGCGTCTCCGGATGCAGCTTCACCCCGATCATGCCGGGTTCGTCGAGGAGGTCGCGCACCCGCCCGGGAGCCTCCGGGTCGTGCGGATCGTAGACGGCGTAACCGAGGAACCGGCCGGGCCACCGGACGAGTTCCGCGAGCAGGAGGGCATTGCCCGCGCGGGCGTCCGGGCCGACGCCCAGCAGATGCGAGACGCACATCGCGGCCACCCCGCAGCGGTCCATCTGCGCGACCAGGCTCTCGGCCGAGGTGTCGGGGATGGCGAAGTTGAACCAGCCGCCGAGGTGGCCGTGGGCGTCGACGACCCTGCCGCGCCAGGCGTCCGGATCGTTCATCGGCCGTCACGACCGGGCCCGAGCAGGGCACGCGCGTTGCCGCCGGCGATCAGCGCGACGTCGGCGTCGGGCAGGTCGAGATGGTCCAGTTGGAAGCGCGGCCCGGCGTCGTCACTGGCCGGCGCGCCCGTGCCGAACCACACGCGGTGCGCGCCGTAACGGCGGACGAGCCACTCGACACTCTGATGTCCGTTCAGCGTCGCCGTGTCGACGCTGATCCCGGTGTGGGCGTCCATCAGGTCGGCCAGCTCCCGCAGGCTCCGGTAACCGGTGTCGATGAGGATGAGGCGCAGCCGGGGGCAGCGCGTCGCGAGCCGGTGGATCTCCTCGAACGTGGCCGAATTCCAGCCCAGCAGCACTGCCGTGCCCTGATCGGACAGGTCGCCGGCCAGCGCCAGTCCGTGGGGGCCGGTGAGCGCGAAGCGGTGCTCGGCCGGGCAGAGCCGCACCAGCCGCGCCGCGGTGCCGCCGGTGCCGAGCGGTCCCGGCACGAGGACGGGCACCTGCACGAGCCGGTCGGACACCGTCCGCGGCTGGCGGGAGGTCGGGTCGTAGAAAAGCGCGTGGGAATGCACGACGCACGCCAGGTCGATGCGGAGCCGGTCGAGTTCGGCGACCAGGCCCTGCTCGTCCACGCTCGCCACGTCGTCCCCGGGGATCGGGCCGAGTACCCGGTCGATGTCGATGACCATCGGCGGTCAGCCCTTGAGACCCGTCATCGCGATGCTGTCGGTGAGGTAGCGCTGGAGCAGGCCGAAGACCAGGAGGCTCGGCACCACCGTGATGGTCGCGCCCGCCATGACCTGGTTGATCGGCACGTTCTCGCTCTGCAGGGTCGCCAGCCCGACGGTGAGCGTCTGCATCTCACCGGACTGCCCGATGACCAGCGGCCACAGAAAGTCGTTCCAGTGCCAGAGGAAGACGAAGACGCCGAGGGTGGCGAGCGCGGGCCGCACCAGCGGCAGGACGATCGTGGTGAAGATCCGCCACTCCGAGGCGCCGTCCATCTCGGCGGCCTCGAAGAGCTCGTCGGGGAGCTGCACGATGAACTGCCGCATCAGGAAGATCGCCTGCACGTTGGCCAGCGTCGGCACGATCATGCCCCAGTAGGTGTCCACGCCGCCCAGCCGCGAGACCAGGATGTAGGACGGGATGAGCGTGGCCTGGAACGGCACCATCAGAGTGGCGAGCAGCGCCCAGAAGACCGCGTCACGGCCCGGGAAGCGCTTCTTGGCGAACGCGTAGCCCGCCATGGACGCGAACAGCAGGATCAGCACGACCGACACGAACGAGAAGACCAGCGAGTTGAGCGTCCAGCGCGGGACGTCGGAGCTGGACAGCACATGCTCGAAGTTCGCCAGGGTGATCCTTTCCGGCAGCAGCGCGTCCGGGAAGGTCTGCCCGCTCTCGGGGGCGAACGCGACGAGCACCATGGCGGCGAACGGGGTGATGGTGACGATCGCGGTGAGCACCAGCAGCACCGGCAGCGTGAGCCGCCCGGTGCGCGCCGCGGTGCGGGACGAGGCCATGGCGGTCAGTCCTCCTTGCCGAGGAGCCGGCGCTGGACGAGCGAGACGCCCAGCACGAAAACGAAGATCACCAGCCCGATCGCGCTCGCGTAGCCGAAGTCGAAGAACTTGAAGCCCGAGTCGTAGAGCATGTAGACGAGGGAGTAGCTGGAGCGCACCGGGCCGCCGCCGGTCATCACGTACATCGCGTCGAAGACCTGGAACGCGCTGATGGTCTCGATCACCATCACGAAGAACAGCACCGGCCGCAGCAGCGGAAGGGTGATGTGCCGGAACCGCTGCCACGGCCCGGCCCCGTCGATCATGGCCGCCTCGGTGAAGGACCGCGGGATCGCCTGCAGCCCGGCGAGCAGGATCAGCATCGAGTAGCCGAAGCCCTTCCACGCCGAGGTGAGCGCGATCGAGGGAAGGACCAGTCCGCCGCGCCCGAGGAAGTCGACCGGACCGAGCGAGGCGAGCCCGAGCAGCCCGTTGACCAGCCCGTCCTCGGCGTCGTAGATCCACTTCCAGATCACGGCGGCGAGCACGATGCTGGTGACGTACGGCAGGAAGAAGATCCCGCGGAACAGCCCGCGCCGCCAGACCACCCGGTGCAGCATCGCCGCGGTGCCCAGCGACATCAGCACGGTCAGCGGCACGAAGATCACCACGTACAGCAGCGTGACCGTGAGGCTCTCGCGGAACAGCTCGTCGCCGCCGAGCCGGGTGTAGTTCTCGATCCCGACGAACGTCCACTCGCCGTTCAGCCGGTAGTCGGTCAGCGACAGGAAGACCGCCCCGAGCACCGGCCCGAACCTGAACACCACGAACAGCAGGAGCATCGGGGCCGCGAAGAGCAGTCCGGCCCGGGCCTGCCGGTGCCGCCGGGCCCGCCCGGCTCCGCCCGGCGGCGACGTGCCGCTCGCCGCCGGGGCCCTCCCGGCGTCGCCGCCTGGGGGAGAGGCGACGGGAGCCGCGCTGGACATGGGCACAGACGCCTCCACGAGTCCGTGGACCGGGCCGCCGCAGCCGCCCGGACCTGACCGTTCGTTCGCGTTCATCTTCGGTCGGCTATCGCTGCCTCGCCAGCAGGTCGTCCGCCTGCTTCGCGGCGTCCTCCAGCGCCTGCTTCGGCGTCTTCTTGCCGGTGAGCGCGGCCTGGATCTCGGTGCGCAGCAGCGCCATGACCTGCCGGGCGGCCGGGTTGGCGTCCCCCGGGTAGGTGTACTGCAGGGCCTCGGCGAACTTGGCGGCGCGCGGGTTGGGCGGCGGCACCTTCACGTCGGTGCGCGGGGACAGGAAGCCCGACGCGGTGCCGAGGCTGGTGATCTGCTTCGGGTCGATCATGAACTTGAGGAACTTCTCGGCCGCCGCGGTGTGCTTGGACCTGGCGTTGACGGCCAGGCCGCCGGGGATGCCGAAGCCGACGCGCTTCCTGCCCTCCAGCGGCAGGCCGACGACGACGTTCTCCTGGCCCCAGGTCTTCGCGGCGATCTCGGCGTCGGCCGGCACGTTCATCAGACCGGCGGCCACCTGCTGCTTGCCGAGCGCCTGGTCGGCGACCACGTTCTTGTTGGTGAGCGCGCTCTTCGGTATCGCGCCCTCCTTGTAGAGGTCGGTGAGGAACGTGAGCGCCTCCAGTCCCTCGGGGCTGTTGAAGGCCGCCTTCTTGCCGTCCGGGGTGAAGACGCTGCCGCCCGCCTGCCACAGCAGCGGGTAGAAGTTCATGTTGAGCGAGGCCTCGGAGGACGCCGAGTAGTCGAGCGTGGCGTAACCCTTGGCCTTCAGCTTCGGCGCGGCCGCCCTGATCTCGTCCCACGTCTGCGGCGGCGTGGTGATGCCCGCCTTCGCCAGCAGCTTCCTGTTGAAGATCATGCTGGTCACGGTGTGGTAGATGGGGACGGCGTAGAGCTTGCCGTCCACGCTGAGCGCGCTGAGAGCGTTGGGCAGGAAGGCGCTCTTGGCGGCGGCCACCGCGTCGTCGACCGGCGCGAGCGTGCCGTTGGCGACGTACTGGGGGACCTGGTCGGGGCCGAGCAGGACGACGTCGGGGCCCTTGCCGCCGGACAGCGCGGTGGCGACCTTGGTGTCGCGCCCGTCCCACGGCTGGAGTTCGATCTTGAGGTCGGTGCCGGAGTGGGCGGCCTCGAAGTCCGTTTCGATCTTCTTCCAGTACGCGTTGTTCGCCTGGACGTCGGTGATGACCGGATACATCCAGAGGGTCAGCGACTTGTCGGAGCCTCCGGAGCCGCCGCAGGCGGCGGTGAGCCCGGTGGCCAGCGTGAGCAGGGTGATCGACGCCGTGAGGCGGCTGCGACTGATCTTCATCGGGACGGGACCCCTTAGTTCGAGGTGACGCGGGGGGCAGGGGGCGGAGTGAGGGCAATAACGGTCTAGGCCGAAAGTAACCGTGCTGGATTTCGGGTGTCAATGCCTGCGAGTGATCCGGAACATCTCCGCGCCGCCACCGGAATCCGATGGTCCGCCGCCGCACGTCGGACACCGTCGGTGTGGATGAGCCACCGGGCACGCCGATCCGGGCGTGACCGGGGCGAGCTCGCAGATCTCGCCGCCGGCCGGGCGCGCGGACGAGACCGCGCGCGCGGTTGCGGCCATGCCGGGTGCCGGGGACCTTCCGGCGTCCGGATCGAGGGTGTACGGGCTCGTGCTGGCGACTCCACCGCTTTCGGTCAGGGCCGATGACGACCGAGCCGCTCGCGGTACCACGCCGCACATGCCCTTCAGGCGCGCGGCGGTGCGCGGCAGTGCCCGAGAGGGCGCGGCGGTGCGCGGCGGCGTCCGCCGGGCCTGGCGGGCCGCGGCGGCGTCCGCCGGGCTTGGCGGTGCGCGGCGGCGTCCGGCACGGCGTTCATCGGGAGCCGCGGCGAAGCTCTAGGGCAGGCGTGGGGAAAGGTCTTCCGGATCGCCCTGGACGCCGTCCGCGTTCCGAGAGCGGGGTGACGGCAGGCCGAACAGCTCGGCGGCGTTGCGCCAGGCGATCCTTTCGGCCACCTCGTCGGAGAGGCCGGCGGCCGCGACCGCGCCGAACGCCGAGGCCGGGTCGATGAGCGTCGAGTCGGTGCCGAAGAGAAGTTGCCGGGGAGCGACGGCCGCCGCCACCTCGGCGAACCGCCCGGCCGGGGCCTGCGACCAGCACGGTTCGAGGTAGACCCGGTCGCAGCCGTTCGCCGCCTCGATCGCGTGGCGGTACCCGTCCGCGCCCATGTGGCCCGCGATCACCTTCAGACCCGGGGTCTGCGCGCAGAGCGCGGCGAGGTCGAGCACCGACGTCCCCCACGTGTGCACGAGCGCCGGGCAGTCGAGCGAGGCGAGCAGGGCGAGGGCGTCGCGCATCTGCGGCGAGGTCACCGGCGACCCGGTGTAGTCGGTGTGGATCTTCGCGCCGACGAACCGCCCGGTGGGCAGGTAGGCGGCGAGGTCCTTCTCGGCGTCGGCGAGCCGCCGCGGGTTGACCGTCACGTACCCGTAGAGCCGGTCGGCCGTCTCCAGCACCTGCGCCAGCGCGCGGTTGCCGCGCGGCGCGTCGTAGATGACGGCCTCGGTCGCCGACACGATCGCGAGGTCGATGCCGTAGCGGTCCATGGCCCGCAGGCTCAGGCCGGTCACGTCCATGGTGAAGAACCACGGGCCCCAGTGGGCGTGCACGTCGATGATCACGAGGCGGCTCCGGGGGCGAGTCCGAGGAGGCGGCGGGCGGTGCCGCCCGCGACGGCGGCGACGCCGTCGGCGTCGAGCCCGCCGGTCGCCAGGCGCAGCAGCGGCACGGTCGTCTCGGTGTGCGGCGTGCGCGAGCCGAACACCAGCCGGTCCGCGCCGAGGTGGGCGGCGACGGTCTCCAGTGCGTCGGGGGAGTTGAGGAGGCGGGTGGAGGTGTGGAACCCGGGCTCGTCGGCCGCCGCCACCAGGAAGTCGCCCAGGTGGTAGAAGTGCGTGTCGAGGAAGACGACGGTGGCCCCGAGGCCGCCGAACGGCCGCCAGAACCGCCGCACGTCGCCCCCCGTGAGAATGGCGAGTCCGTGCCCGGCGGCGCGCTCGGCGACGTGCCGGACGGACGGGAATCCGGCCTCGACGTTCTGCTCGTCGGGGAAGAACCGCACGGCCCGCACCGCCGCGGCGGCCAGCCGGTCGATCTCCGCCGCGGCCCCGATCGGGTCGCGCAGGTCGACGGCGCCGACCGGCACCACCTCGGGACGCTCGGCCGCCAGGGCGAGGACCTCGTCGTTGCCCGAGGCCATGTCGAACAGCGCGGCGCGCAGGCTCGCCACCGCCGCACCCGTGATCCGGTGCGCGGCCAGCGTGCCGAGGACCGCCTCGGGCGCGCCGGACGGGCCGTCCCGATCCGGATGGGCGCCGATGAGGACGTCGAGATCGAGCGTGACGGTGAGCTCACCGATCAAGCGTTCCGTCGAGAATGCCGTCATCGAACCCCCTCTTTCCGATATCGGTCATGACCCTAAGCGGGGGTCTTCTTGGGAGCAAGGGCGTGAAGCCGTTGACGAGCATCGGCACCTCTGATTACGGTCCAGGCCATAAGTCTACTGAGGAGGTACGGCATGCACCCCAGCCGTTCCCGCCGCCGGGCCCGGGCCGTGATCGTCTCTGCCCTCCTGGCCGCAACCGCGATCCAGCCCGCCCCCGGGGCCCTCGCGGCGACCGCCTCGCCGGCGTCCTGCTCGGCGCCGGGCTACACGACGTTCGGCCCCGCATCGCTGACCGGCGCGATCGTCGGGGCCACGGTGCACGACGGCAGGGCGTACGTCGTCACCCGCGGACTGAAGCCGCCGCTGCTCGCCGAGATCGACCTCGCCACCAGGAAGGTGGTCCGCGAGGTCCGGCTGCCCGACGCGCCCGCCGCCGGGGAGGCCGAGGGGGCCTGGGCCACCACCGTGTCCGGCGGCAAGATCTACATCGGCACCTACCCGGTGCCCGACCTCTACAGCTTCGACCCGGCGACGGGCGAGGTGAAGCACCTGCGCTCGTTCGGCCGCAACGGCGGCTTCGTCTGGAGCCTGGCCACCGCGCCCGACGGCACGATCTACGCGGGCACCTACCCCGACGGCAAGGTCTGGGAGTACGCGCCCGCGACCGGCGCCGTGCGCGACTTCGGCGTGCTCGCCGCGGGCGAACGCTACGTCCGCGCCGTCGCGGCGGACGCCGACAACGTCTACGCGGGGCTGCTCGACAAGGGCAGGCTGGTCGCGATCCGGCGGTCGGACGGCTCCGTGCGCGAGTTGGCGCAGGGCACCACCGGGATCGGCGCGGTGGCCGAGCACGGCGACCGCGTGCTCGCCGCGAGCGGCACGACGCTCTTCGACGTGCGCAAGGACGGCACCGATCCGCGCTCGGTCGACCTCGGCGGCGTCACCCTCGACACCATCGCCTTCGGCGCCGACGGCACGGCCTACCTGGCGTCCCGGCCCAACGGCACCGTCTACCGCTACCGCACCGGCGACGCCTCGCCGACCGAGCTCGGCACGCCGCGGCTCGGCGAGGAGACGCGCAGGCTGGTACCGGACGGCGACCGGCTCACCGGCTTCGCCGGCAGCGGCGGCATGTGGACGATGGACCTCACCACGAAGGCCGTCACCTACACCGACCTCATCGAGGCCGGCCTGACGACCGGCTCGGAACGGCCCCAGTCGATCCTGCTCGACCCGGGCCGACGTGAGCTCTACGTCGGCGGGCACTACGCGGTGACCGTACGGGACCTGCGCACGGGCGGGCAGCGGCGGCTGTGGGTGCCGGGCGAGCCGAAGGCGATGGTCCGGCGCGGCGGCAAGGTGTACGCCGCGATCTATCCGAGCGGGCAGATCATCGAACTGGACCCGGGCACCGGCCGGATCCGGAGCCTCGGCTACCTCGGGCAGGGGCAGCAGCGCCCGTGGGACCTGGAGTACGACCCCCGCACCGACAAGCTGCTCGTCGCGACGGCGCCGCTCGGCGCCAACCTCAAGGGCGCGCTGTCGGTGGTCGATCCGGACACCGGCGACAAGCAGGTGTACGTGGACGTCATCCCCGACCAGGCTCTGATGAGCCTCTCCCTCGACTCCGCCAACGGTGTCGTCTACCTGGGGGGCGACGTGCTCGGCGGGGGAGGAACGCCCCCTGTCAGGACCTCCGCGTCGGTCGCCGCGTTCGACCTCGCCACCCGCAAGGTCCTCTGGCAGGTCGACCCCGTCCCGGGCTACCGGACGTTCCAGGACGTCAAGGTGCACGACGGCGTCCTGTACGGGGTCTACAAGCGCACCGCGAGCTGGTTCGCGATGGACCTCGCCACCCGGACGGTCACGCACAAGGGCGCGCTGCCCGGATACGGCGAGATCGAAGTGCATCGCGGACGGGTGTTCACCTCGACCTACTTCGGCGGGGGCAACGTCCACGTGCTGGGCACCGAGGCCAAGCTCGTCGCGACCGGCCTCGGCGACGAGTGGTACACCGACCCGCAGCTGGCCTTCGAGCCCGGCTCGTGGGACGCCTGGGCTCTGATCGGCCGCGACCTGGCACGGATCAGGCTCGATCCCCGGTGCCCCGCACTGACGGTCCCCGCCCAGGTCACTCCGTGATCGCGATGCGGACCAGATCGCGGCCCTTCACCCCGTAGAGCGCGCGGCGCGAGGGGTCGAGGGCGAGCTTGGGCTCGCCGCCGAACCACTCGCCCGCCAGTCCGCCGGCGATGGTCCTGACGGTGAGGGCGGCCAGGTCGATCTTGTAGACGGCCTGGCCGTCCGTCGTGTACGCGCTGCGGCCCACGATGTGCAGGTCGGAACCGCGCGCGCCGACCTTCACAGTGCGGGTCACCTTCCTGAGGCGCAGGTCGAACTCGAAGAGCACCCCGGTGTCGGTGACGCCGTAGACGGCCCTCTCGGTGTGCGCGACACCGGGGACGACCTTCGCCCCGGGCACCGGCTCCACCTGCCAGAGGAGCCTGCGGCGCCGCAGGTCGTACGCGGCGAGCCGCGCGGTCGTCGTCACGGGCGGCAGGCCGAGCCCCTCCTGGATGTTGGTGCCGATGTAGGCGACGCCCCGCCGGCACGTCACCGCGTAGAGGCTCTGCCGCTCGACCACCGGCCGGTGCGTCTCGAACCGTCCGGTGCGCGGCGAGTAGAGCGACAGCGCCCCGTTGACGTGCCCCGGCTCCGGCTGCGTCGTCATCGCGATCAGCCCCGTCGCCGGGTCGTACGCCAGGTCGCGCGGCCGGTCCTGCTGGTTGCCCGTCTTGGCGAGCAGGGTCGCCTCGGCGTCGCCCGGCCGGTGCGAGTAGAGCAGCCCCTGGGTGTAGACGCCGAGGTAGGTGCGGTCGCGCACGGTCAGCGCGGTCTTGGGCTCCCCGGGGATGCCCAGCCGCGTGCGGGTGCCGGCGGCGAGGTCGTGGACGTCGGCGCCGCCCTTGCCGCCCACATAGACGCGCCTGCCGTCGGAATGCACCGACATCGGCTGCTCCGGCGCGGCCCTGAACCCGCGCTGGACGAGGTTGACGTAGTCGAGCGTCTTGGTGGCGGGGTCGAACACCAGGACGGCGCCGTCCTGCACCCCGTACACCTTCCCTTCGTGCGCGAGCAGCCGGTGCGTGGCGGCCTCGGGTTGCGCGACGCCGAGCGTCTCCACCTCGCCGCCGTCGAGCGCGCAGCGGTAGAGCGCGCCCGAGGGGCGCCCGGTGAAGTAGACGAAGCCGTCGTGGAGGAGCACGGACGGGACGTACTTCTCGGACGTGGTGATGACGCGGTGGTCGGCGGGGTCGCCCTTGGACATCACCAGGACCTCGCCGTTGGACGAGATCCCGCCCGCGATGTGCGTGCCGGAGACGTCGAGGCTGGCCACGAAGTCGCGTCCCGCGAGCGCGGCCGGGAGGATGTCGCGCTTCGCGCCGGTGGCGCGGTCGATCGTCACGAGGTGGGCGTGCGCGCCGACGCCCGCGTAGACCGTGGTCTCGTCGGCGGCGATGCTGCGCACGTACGCCTCGCCCTCGACCGTGACGCCGAGGTCGCGGCTCGTACCGCTCGCCGGGTCGTACTCCACCACGCGGCCCGGCTCGGAGATGGCCAGGAAGACCTTGCCGTCGGGGGACGCGGCGAGGTTCCAGATGAAGTGGTAGGAGTACGCGCCCACCTTGGACGCCGAACCGGTCAGGGTGTCGAGGCGGTAGAGGTCGGACTGGCTGTGCGTGCCCACGTAGACGTCCGTGCCGACCTTGCACATGGCCCAGACGCCGATACCGGTCGGGATGTCGACGTGGGCGGTGACGGAGTCCTCGGCCAGGTCGTACGCGCCGACGACGTTGGGGGACAGCCCGCGGGTGCCGGCGTAGAGGACCCCGTTCACGAACTCGCCGTTGCCGAGCGGGGTGGTGACGCTGGCCGGGCCGAGGTCGGTGACGGTCCCCTCCACCTCGTCCGGGGGCCGTTCCGAGGCGCTTGCGAGTCCGGAGGACAGGAGGGGCGTACCGCCCGCGACGGCGGCCGTCGCGGCCGTCTGGAGGAACTGGCGACGCTGGATCACGAGAAGAACCTTTCGGTCAGGACCGGAAGTCTCTCCTCACACTAGCGTCCAAGCTCCTTTCGGTCAGGACCCAAATGGCATGGGCGGACTCAGGCTGTGGCCCGCACCAGCTCGTTGACCTCCGGAAGGACGGCGTCGGCGACCTGGACCGGACGCTCGATCAGGCCGTTGGCGTGGAACAGGTCGGCGGCGTGCTGTTGCTCCGCGACGAAACCGTCGGCCACCGGCAGCAGGCCCCACGGACGGGTGCGCAGCGCGTGCTCCCACGCGTTGAGGTCCCGTCCGCCGAGGGCCCAGGCAACTCCCTACTGGAAGACCAACTCATGGAAGCAGTTGTGGCAGACGGCTTCACTGCGGGACAGGGCCGTTGACCTCGACCAGTGGGGGTGCGACGAAGCAGGTGCAGGGCGAGGTCGTCCCGACGGCCCAGATCGAGATGCCTGCGCGGGTGAGTCCCTCGACGGTCCCCTCGGCCTCCTCGCTGGTGCCGGTGGTCCAGGCGGTGCCGTTCCAGTGGAGGAACAGCGGTCTGCTCGTCACCCCGCCGTCCGTCATGCGGTAGCCGCCGACCCAGACCCCGCCCATGCCGTCCGGGGCCGCGGCGCTGAGCCACGACTCGGTCAGCGCGGGCTCTGGCAGGACGCGCCAGCGAGTGCCGTTCCAGTGCATCACCAGCGGCCTGCCCTCATGGTTGCCGACGGCCCACACATTCGTGGCGGAGACGGCGGTGACGCTCTGCAGTTCAGTGTTGCCCGACGGGAGGGTCACCGGGCTCCTGGTCCAGGCGCGGCCGTCCCAGTGCAGGACGAGAGCGACGTTGTTGCCCGCGTCGCTGAGATACCACCCGACCGCCCACGCGTTCGTCGCCGAGAGGGAGGCGACGCCTTGAAGGGTGTTGCTGAGACGGCCCGGGTTCGGGGAGGTCGTCCGCGACCACTTCGTCCCGTCCCAGCGTTCGACCAGGGTGACGGGGCCGGGGGTGGTGCGGTCGGAGAAGGATCCGACCGCCCATGCCAGCGTCTTGGAGACCGCCGCTATGTCGTTGAGCCGGTCGGCCCCGACATGCGCGCCGTCGGGCGGCGCGGCGGGCTGGACCGCCGTCCATACGGCACCGTTCCAGTGCCGGATCACGGGTCCGAGACCGGTGCTGTCGCCGACGGCCCAGACGTCGTTGGAGGCCACGGCGCTGACACCGTCGAGGCTGCCCGTGCCCGTCGGCGTGTCGGGAACCGTCACCTCCTTCCAGGACGTGCCGTCCCAGTGCTCGGCGACCGGATCGGCGGACTCGTACGGCGGATGCTTCTCCCCGACCGCCCACGCGTCGCTTCCGCCGAGCACGGCGACGTCCTTGAGGGTTCCCTCCGCCCTTGAGTGCGGCACCTTCCGCCAGTCTGCCTCCGCGCCTAAGACGGGCGGCGCTCCGGCGAGCACCACTCCCGCCACCGCCGCCATGGGAATCGCGAAACGCTTCACGAACCGCATAGGAACTCCTCCCCGCTTCCGGCTTTGCAGTGGGGACGCCCCGCCGATCACCTCGGTTGCCGTGATCGGCCAACCATTCCGACCGAAACCGGCCTCCGTGCCGCGCATACCGTTTCGCACTCCGGGGTGCGAAACGGGGAGAGAGAAGGACGCGGCTCGGTCGGAGCCAAGAGGGGGGAGGTTCCCGCATCCTCCGACCGGAAGCGGTGAGCTATCGCGGGTGCACGACCCCTGCCACCAGCGCGCGCGCCTGGTCGTGACCTACGGGATCTGGAACGCGTGCGGGTTCGGCGTCCTCTACAAGATCCCTTTTGCGCCGGACTGGCAGTTGATCCATAAACTGCGGAACCGCCTCGTCTCGGATATCCGAACGGAGGGGGAGTCGAAGGAGTTATCCGACTCGTGAGGGCCTCTCCCCTGAGTCGGAGCGGAAAAACGCCGCTGGCTTCCGCCCGAGGACGTTTCCGGTGGATCATGAATGGTCCAGAGCAGAGATGAGACCAGGACGATTCGCGGTGTCGCGGGCGAGTTTGTCGAACCGGGTGAGCATGCGCCCACCGCCTGTCGGCGGCGGGCGCACGAGGTGGCCGAGGAGATGGGGATCAGGTGCGCTTGCGGCCCTTGTGGGGGTGCTTCTGGTCGCCGGGAATGATCTGCCGACGGGTGGCGTCGGCCTGGTCCTGGATGGTGGCCAGGACGTGCGCGGGGAGGTGCCGGGCGCGGAAGTGGTCGACCATGCGGTCGAGGGTGGCGTCGGCGGCGGTGCGGTCGCCGGCCTTGGCGTGGACGGTGGCCAGGCGGCGCATGGCGGCGTTGAGGGTGATGTCGTTGAGGCCGCCCGAGCCGGTGGAGGCGTCGATCGCGGCGGTCAGTTGGGTGACGGCGTCTTCGGTGTCAGGTTGCCGGATATGAAGGCGGCCGTCGCGGATGTGCTGATAGTGGCGGCCGGCGTTGGCGCCCTGGGCGAGGTGGGAGTAGACGGCTAGGGGATGGTCGGGGAAACGGTCCGACAGCTCGGCCAGGGCGTCGTTGCCCGCTTGCAGGGCGGGTGAGTCCGAGCCCAGCAGGGCCATCAGGGTGCCGGCCTGGTCGCCCATGAGCAGTTCACCGGCGTCCTGGTCGTCGCCGGTGCGCGGCAGCCGGATCCGGATGGTCAGGTCGGGTGAGACCACGCGGGAGCCGTCGGGGGCGGTGTAGAGGGCGCGGACGGTGTAGAGCCCGGGATCGGTGAAGTACTGGCCGGCGGCGCCCGCGCCCAGGAAGGCCGATTCGTACAGGGCGGGCGCCTCGGCGGTCAACGTGGTCAGGGTGTCGTCGCTGTGCCCGTTGCACTGGCGGGCCAGCGGCCGGAACGGCCGGGTGACGCCGGAGGGGGCGGTGATGGCTATGGCGAGGTATTCGCTCTTGGGTGACAGGTCGCGGTGCACGGTGACATCGCGGCCGTCGCGGGCGAGTTTGATCTCGACGGTGACCGGCTCGCCATAGGCGAACGGCCGGGCCGACAGGGTGAGGGCCAGGCCGGAATCGTCGGCGATCGGGTCGTCCATCGCGGCCAGCGCCGGGTCCTGGGTGTTGTAGGCGGCGCTGCCCTGCGCGGCCCAGTTGGCCCCGCCGGGGATGATGTCGTAGCGGAAGGCGTGCCGCAGGTGGGCGAGCTCGTTGGCGGTGAAGGTGAACGGGAACCGGCTCCAGAAGACGTCCCAGCCGCTACTGCCGTCCTCGGCGGTGTACATGTTCCAGTACTGCATCCATGACAGGTCCCCGCGGCCGTCTCTGGGGCCGAGCGGAGCCCCGGAGTCGTTCTTCTGCCACGAGTGCTGCAGGTTGAGGCAGTGGCCGAGCTCATGGACGTACAGGCCCAGGATGAAGTAGCCGGGCTGGCCGCTGATCTGGTCGTAGAAGACGGCCATGCCCTGCCGCTGCTTGCCCTCGCTGACATCGAACATGACGCCCGTGCTGTCGTTGACGTGCCGGCTGGCTACGAACGCCCACAGCTTCCACTGCTCGGTCTCGGCGTGGCCGGAGAAGTTGTGGAGCATCGCGGTGTGCAGTTCGGAGTCCGACCATTTCAGGTCGGTGCCGGAGTCGGCGGTGCCGACCTCGTTGACCGTGCCCGCGGAGCGCAACTCGATGCCGGCCTCCGCGAAGGCGGAGGCGATGGTCAGCTCCCGGTCGACGTAGTCGGGCGGACCCGCCACCGCATCGGTGGCGGTGTTGTAGGAGGCCAGCGCGGCCCTGTTGGCCATCGTGTCGATCTCCAGGTCGATGGTGCGCAGGTTCGCCGACTCGTAGGGCAGATCGAAGGTGGGGACGTTGCCGTCGTCGAACCGAAACTCCACCCGCAGGGCGGGGACGGAGGAGGACAGCGCCACCCGCGGAATCGTGATCTTGGCGGTGCAGCCGACCCAATCCGGTTTCCAACGCACCTTGCCGGTGGCGGTTACCTCGGTGGCCGAGGCGGCGATGTCCGGCGCGCTGACACGGAAGGAGTACATGGGGCTCCGCGTCGCGCCGCTGATCTGGTCGATGTCGCCGCTGAACTGCCGCGTCGCGCCCAGGCCGTCCAGATCGACGCGCACGGTGACCGGGTTGGGTGCGGCCGAAGCGGACCAGCGGCCCACGATCGGCTTGTACTGCGTCGTGTAGGGCGCGGGCAGGGCGGCCAGCTCGGGCATCAGCGTGGTGAGCGCGCCGGTCTTCTCCGGGCCGGTGTTCCAGTTGAACACGCACCCGTTGCCGCCCTTGACCAGCAGGCTGCGCCTGGCGCCCGACACGTCCGGCAGCGGCAGTACGTGGTCGTAGTCCCGCAGCCACTCGGCCGGCAGCTTCGCCCAGCCTGCGGTGGGCTGCGCGCCCTCATAGATTCGGCACTCGCGGGTGCAGCCGTTGCGCCAGTCGATGGTGGCGACCCGGTCGTTCTTGAAGACGTAGGTCGTCCAGTACGGCGACTCGGCCGTGGACGCCATCAGCAGCGCGTCCACACCCTCGCGGTAGCCGACGGGCAGCATCGTGCCCCAGGCCGGTAGTCCGTCGGCATGCCTCAACTCGGTGACCGGCCCCTCGCTGCGGACCTTGGTGTCCCAGTGGTACCAGCACACCCGGTCGCCTTTGAACAGCAGCATCTGCCAGGAACCGCCGGTCATCGGCAGCATCAGCGCGCCCTCACAGGCACTTTTGTACGGTTCGGGAATGCCGTTCAGCTTCCCGCTGTGAATGCTCGTGGCGCCGATCGGCCCGTTGTGGTCCAGGCCCGCCGCGCTGGTCTGCGCCATCTGATCGCCGCGCACGAACATGGCTTTCCACGCCCCGGTCGGCAGCACCAGCGCCGAGTTGTACCCGGTGTTCTTGATCCGCATGAAGCCCACGAAGAGCAGCCCCTTTGCTGTATTCCCAGTTTCCGTCGAACCGGGTTCACGGCACTGTCCCCGCCGCCTTCCCGGCAGGGCAACCGGCGCCCAAGGGCGCTACAGCAACGGACCGAAAACATTGGCCCCAAATTTACTCGCATTTCTGGAGAGGGCCGGTCAGACCGCCCACTTCCGAAGTGATCCGGCTACCATGACAGCATTTCCGGACCGAAGCGATGCAGGCAAGTCGCCACAACGCGAAACGGGGCTGCCTCCGCCCCTCCCGGTCTAGTCATCCGTATTAAGCGCCAAGTCACCCAGCGTGCCCGCATTGGTGTTTCATCCCAGACACGGGTGAGGCTGCACGGGCGCCTGTTGACTGGAGTGGCTCGTGGGATCAGCACCAAGACATACCCGCCCCGGGCCAACACCGGTCATGACGCATTCGGGCCACTGGCCAGGTAGAGCGCGCACGGCACCAACCTGGGCAGGTGATCGCACCGCTCTCGCGGGAGCCACCCGCTGGACCATGTGGGCAAGGGCCTACGGGCATACGTGCAGCGGACTTCGGAAACCGACAGGCCGAACCGGGCTGAACTCGTCCCCGAGTGTCGAGAAACATATTGGATACTTCGACCGTTCATCGAGGCTCGCCCCGCCTTTTGTGGAGTTGTGCATATTAAAGAGCCCTATGGTGAACACGTTGGCCGGTATCTTCATCGAACGCACGCGGCGCTCCGGCCGTCGTGGGTAGGTGCGGTCGTCGGTAGCGGGGGCGTTAATTGTGGGAGGTCGCAACGGACTTGTTTCTCCTTGAGTTGCGCTGTGGTGAAGCGAGGAATGCTGTCCGACCTGCGGCGTTGTTGAGGCGCGGCTTCCCCTGGGCTTGATCGGTCGCGTTCACACCGAGGAGGCCGCTGATTCGAACCCAGTACCGCCCGTCCCGTTGATGCAGGTCAGACAGGGTCTCGGAGACCGTTGCGAGGCCCTTTGTCGATCTTGAGGCCCCTCCGGGAGCCAAACGGGGAGCCACCGCTCCCAGACTTACGCGGACCTGCTCTGACCGAAGACCGTGTTCATGGTCTCGGCGCCCTTGGTGATGACCGGCCTCAGCTGGTGCCGGTAGACCTTCTCCGTCACGGCCGTCCCCGCGTGCCCGACGACGAGGTCGGCGATCGTCTCCAGCGGCACCCCGCTGTCACTCATGGTCGAGACGAACGAGTGGCGGAGCTCGCGAGGAGTCCACTCCTCCCCGATCCCGGCCCGCGAGGTGATCAGCCGCGAGCTGCGCCGCGTTCCGCACCGCCCTCGCCGCCGGGGCGCTCACCGCGGCCGGACTGCTGGTGCTCGCCGCACGCCGCGGCCTTCTGCTGACCACCGTGGACGGGACGAGCATGGAACCCCCGCGTCGCGATCGGGCGACCGGATCCTGGTGCGCCGGACCTGGCGGGTCAGGTGCGGCAAGGTGATCCTTCTGCGTCCCAACGACCGGCCCCGAACGACGCTGCTGCTCAAACGAACGGTGGCCGTCCCCGGCGTCCATGTGCCTGCGGGCTGGGCCGACCCGGACGTCGCGCGGATCGGCGGCGCCCGGTCCCGCCGCACACGCTCGTCGTGCTCGGTGACAACCGTCCGGTGAGCTGGGACTCACGGCACTACGGATACGTCCCGCGTCACCGCATCGTCGGTGTCATGCTCTGCCGCCTGTCCGCCCAGTAAGCACTCACCTCCAGGCCCACCAATGCCGTCACGATCCGTATTCACCATGGCTCTGGCTGGCAGGGCCGCCTCCCTCAGCCTTGCCCTCACCACCACCCCGGCTGTCGCCGTGATGCGACGGTCACCGACGTCGACCCGGTCCAGCTCACTCCCCAGGGTTACGGTGCTCTGAAAATCGGCAGTTCCGAGCGGGCCGCGCTTCGCACCGGGATGCCGGTCCGCAAGTAGAGCGGACGGTGGTGCGACGGCTTCGACCTGAAAGGCCGCCCCACAGGCTGCGACGACCTGTGCGAGGTGGAAAGCGGCCATGTCACGATGATGGCGCTGAACCTCAAGGACCAAGACTGCTTCAACTGATCGGCCCAGGGATCGCGTCGTGCGGCGCCTGAGCCGAGCTCGCCGTCGCGTACGGCCGGCAGTACCGGCCGTAGGTTTCGAGAGGCCGACCACATCATTTGCCTTCGGCTGTCTCCGTGGAATCCGCGACGCGGTCGAGCCGGGCGACCAGATCGCGCAGGGCGGCCAACTCCTCTGCCAGCGCACGTGTCCCCTTCGGGGTCAGACTGAGCCAGGTCCGTGGACGGCGTCCGTGGTAGCCCTTGTGGATCTCGATGTAACCGGCCTCGTCCAGCGTCCGTAGATGTCGGGACAGATTGCCGTCGGTGAGGTTCAGGGCGTCGCGCAGATACCCGAATTCGGCACGGTCGACCTCGTGCAGCACCGTCATGATGCCGAGACGGGTGCGATGGTGGACGGTGTCGTTGAGGCCTTGCGTGGGGTGCGGTGCCCCCGGCGGCCCGCTGGTCTCCCTCATGCCTGGGCTGGGGCCGCGGCGGTGACCGAACGCAGTCGCGCCCACGCCCGCAACTGGACGACCAGCGCGCCGACCAGCAGGACGGCGGCCAGGAGGATCAGGTTCTGTGCCGGGTTGAGCATTCCGTCGATCATGCCGCCGTAGGGGGGCGCGAGCCAAGGCGGGATTTGGCCGAGGCCGTAGCCGTTCATGATGACGCACAGCCCCCCGTACACGAGACCGCAGACCGCGACGCCCGGGCTCCGCTCCACCTTGGCCAGGACCAGCAGCCCGACCGCGATCGCCAGCAGAGGACTGACCACGGCACTCGCCACGAAACCATCTCCGAGGGGCGAAGACGCATCCTGCACGCCGTGGTCCTGAGCGAATACGGCGAGCAGGAACACGGCGAACAGCGCCGCGCCCGTGTACGCCCAGGGCCGCCACCGCACGGTGAGGCCGACGCGGGCGGCCCGTCGCCGGTACCACCAGGCGCATGCCAGGTAGCTCAGCGGTCCTGTGATCAGCCAGAACGCGATCGAGAGGGCTCCCGATCGGTCGAACCCGTCCAGCCCCGCATAGCCGCTTGTCGAACCGGGTCTGCTCGCGCTGCCGCCGTCCGGCAGCGTCTCCATCGCGTGGAAGGGGTGGGAGTACAGGGGGATCGAGGCCAGCGTCAGCAGGCCGAAGATCATCAGCGGGACCGCCGCCCCGCGCGCACGGGCACGGGTGAGCCGCCGCAGTCTCGCCACCTCGTCGAGTATCCGGTCGGGGGACTGTGGATCCATGATGCCTCCAGCATCTCGCTCTTGCGAAGTACTTTGCAACAGCGAGTACTTTCGCGTCAAGAGTGCCAGCGACGCTCCCAGCGCTCGGTCAGCGGTTCCGTCGCTGGAGCGCGGACGCGACCTGGGGGCGGCTGCTGGCGCACTTCCAGGTGCACGACGACGCGATGGGGGTGGCGGGCTTGACGGCGGACCGACTCGAAACAGTCATCGGCCACCTCATCGACGGCTGACCTTCCGCAGTCAAACGATCTCCCATAACGATGTCCGTAGGGGACGCGTTCGGGGGTGTTTCCGCTACGCGCCGGTGGGAGATTGGGTGGGACGGCACCGGGTTCACGCAGGCGTGGAGGGGGCCGCGCCGGCCCGGACGCCCAGGGGGAGCGCGATGAGAGTCATGCTGAGAGCGGTCATGGACACTCAGATCTCGAACGGCGCGGTCAAGAACGGCAGGATGCCGGAGATCGTGAAGTCACTGATGGACCGGCTCGATCCCGAGGCGGCGTACTTCTGCCCCGGCGACGGCGGGCGCTGCTGCGTCTTCGTCTTCGACCTCCAGGACGCCGCGACAATACCCACCATCGCCGAGCCGCTTTTCCAGGAACTGGGCGCGAAGATCGAGATCATCCCGGTGATGAACCGCGACGACCTGCAGAAAGGCCTCGCCGCGTTGCAGTAGCGCGGAACAGCACCGCCGCCTCTACCACCTGCCGGTTCGAGGCCGGCCCAGACTTGCTCAGCCGAGGATGAAGGGGACCTGGGCGGCGAGATGGCCCATGTCGGCCCTCTCCGCGGCGGTCGGCGCCCGGCGTCCCGTGCCGACCAGCAGCGCATCCACACCAGGTCCCGCACGAGCCATCCGGCGCAGCCGGACGCCGCGCGAGAAGTCCTTGTTCGAGAGGTCGGCGACCGCCGCGAGCATGGGGCGTCCACGGTCCAAGACGGTGCGAACCGTTCGGTGTGCCGGCCTTGCTCGATCAGCTCATGCGTAGGGTGCTGACCGCCGACGATGCACACACCTGCGAGGTCCGTTAGACCTGCATCGCCGCGCCTGCTCGGTGGCCTCGGCCGAACGGCGTGCTGCCTCGACGCCCTCGATCGCGGCCTGCCCGATATGGTCATGCGATGGCAAACGTCCTGATGCGAGGTTGCGTTACGGGAGCCTCAACGTCGACTTTGCCCTCTCGTGCCGGGCTCTTGCCCTGGAGCACGCTCTGCCTCACCGAACAATGCGTAGCGTGAAACTGTGTCGGATGAGATCGCGCGCTCGCACGTCCTTGAGGTCGCCACCCGGCTGTTCGGGCAACTCGGCTATGACGGAACCTCATTGCAGCTGATCAGTGACGCCCTCGGCGTCGGTTCCGGAGTTGTCGCCGAGGTGGCTGGAGACAAGCGCGCTCTCTACCAGGAGGTCATGCGGCAGGCATTCGAGGCGGAACGGGAAATGCTGGAAGCGGCCGTGTCCCGGTCGGACTCCGCGCGGTCAGCGGTACACGAGATCGTCGACGCCTATCTCGATTTCCACGTGGCGAACCCGCAAAACCGCGCACTGTGGGCACATCGCTGGGTGGCCGACGCCGCCGACTTCTCCACCATGGAGGATCAGTACGCCCGGCCGCTGCTCCAACTCGCCGCCCGCAGGATAAAAGACGCGGTCCCCCCGGACGTCAACACCTACTACCTTCTCGGCACCATGGTCTGGTGCGTACACGGCTTCCTGGGCTCGGGAATTCTCAGCCACGATCACGGGATGAAGGACGCGGCTCAGCCAGAGGTCGTCGAGTCGTTCCGCGCGCACCTTCACGTCCTTATGGACCGGCTGCTCGCCCCGTGGCACCCGGCCCCCGATGACCCGGGTCAACCGACCAGGCTGTCCGCCCCTCCTCCGGAGTAGCCAGCCGGGTCGGCGCACTCACCGGCTCACTGGCCGGGGCGGTTCGCAGCGCATCCTGACTATGGGGCATGGCCATTGACGGTGCACAGGCCGACAGGCCTGATCCAAGCGCGCAAGCACGCAGGGGACGACCCACGACACTGGCGGGCTATGTGTGGGTGATCGTGACCGAACGCCGCCGCTGCGCTGCCGGCCATCGCTCGGCCACTGCGGGAAGTTGGCAGGGACCAGGCGCTTCGAGTCTTTCAAGATGTTATGAAACGCTTGACTGGCCACTCCCGCAGCTGGCTCCCTCCTTGGAGGATATGACGTAAGGCTAAACTTGTCGGACGATCGAAACGTCGAGCCAAGTGGCCGACATCAGATTCTCGGCGGGGCGGCACATCCTGGTCCGCACGCACCAGACCGCTATTGGCGGTACGGTCCACGTGGTTGTGCCACTTTCGGTGGCGCGTGGGTTCGTCCCTCGACAGGCCGATGATCGTCACGGAAGCGTCTCGCAACAATTTCAGCCGGCCTATCGCGGCAACGGCGCGCGAACGCCCTCGCTCCCGCGGGAGAGATTCCTCGTCCGAACCTTTTCTCGGCCACGGTAGGCGTCGCTTCGAGTAGCGGGGCTCGCGGGATCAAATTTCGTGTTCCGTCCCGGTGTACCTAGGTGGCGGGCGGGGCCTCCAGTGGTCAGCGGGGGACTGCCACGAGCAGCGCTCCGAGTGCTGCGGCTATCGACGTCACGCAGGGCACCTCGGGCGGAAGCCGGTCACGGTTCCATCCGGGGCCGCCGACCACCACCCGCAGTGCGGGATGCGTGACTGGCAGTTCGGTGAGCCAGGACGGGTCACCGGTCTGGGAGGTCTGCGACCACACGAACACCGTATGCGCCTCAGCCCGGTCGATCGCGGCGGCCAGCGCCGCCGCTGGGACTCGCGCACCCAGCATGAGTCTCGCCGCGCCGGCCTCGGCGAGCGCGGCCGCCAGCACCAGGACCGGTAGGACGTGCTCCTCGTCGGGGGCGCAGGTCAGCACCACGGGACTGCGAGCGGTCCCTGCCGGAAACATCGCCTGCGGCGGTGTCACCGCGACCAGACAGCGCGACACCACTGCCGACAGCAGATGCTCCACTTCCACATACTTGCCGGTGGCCGCGTGTTTGGTTCCGATGTCGACGAGCACCGGCATCATCACCTGCTCCCATGCCGCCGCGACACCCTCGTGCCGCAGAGCCGATTCCACCACCTCGGTCATCCCAAGCTCATCGAGCGCCATCGCCGCGTCCGCGAGGTTCTTGATCCGCGTGGTCTGCGACCCGCCGTGGCCGGCGGTGGAGATGTCCTGAGCACCGGGACTGTCAGCGGCGCTGTGGCTCTGCGGTACCGGTTCCTGTTCGTGCGGCGCGTCCAGGGCCGCCTGCGCGGCCTCCCCTGTCGACGCCCCGGAAGAGATCATCTGCTGCATGATCTCCAGTCGGGCGAGGTCGGCCGGGGTGTAGCCCTGATGCCGGCCGGGGCCACCGCTCGTCGGACCGACTCCGTACTGGCGATCCCAGGTGCGCAGTGTGGAAGGCGCCACGCCCAGCCGACGCGCCACCGCCGCCACACCCAGACCACTCATCTCGGGCCCCTCCTCCCCACCTGTCACGTTGTCCATGCTCACCCCATACCCACGAGAGCCCGCGAGAAGGATGGGAACGGCAAGCGCACCCCGCGGCCCCGGCCTGTGCGGACTTCCGCCCTGGCCCGTACGGGTAGGGGGTGGACGACAAGAGGCCCGATTCCAGACGGATGCGGGGATGGGTCCCCGCGTTCCTTTACATGGTTCGGGGGAGGAGGGGTAGGCCAGCACCTGCTCGGACCAGATCTCGCTCAGACGGTCCTGCTGGGTGCTGGTGAGGTAGGCGGGCGCGGCCTCAGTCAGCGGGGCGTGCGACGGGGCGTTGCGGTGCCCCACCGCCGGGCGTTCATCGCCGCCAAGATCACCGCCCGCGCCGCCGCCAGGGCGGCGGCGACCCGCTCCAGCAGCGCCAGCCTCCGGCCAGGTACTGGGTGACTTGCCCGTCCTCGGCTGGTTGCGCAGGGTGGGTCATCGAGCCCTCGCAACGCCTCGGCCGGCGTCGCTCGGTCGTTGTCGAGCGCACCGTGTCGCGGCTGAAAATCTACCGCCGTCTGCACCGCGCCTACAAACGCAGACCCGAACACCTCCTGACCTTCGTCGGAATCACCGCCACGCTCATCTGCTACCGGCAACCCACCAGATGAGACGGCCTCTAATACCGCTGCGCGTACCAGGTCGGTTGCTCGCCGAACATGCCCTTGAAGTCGCGGATGAGGTGGCCCTGGTCGACGTAGCCGAGGTCCGCCGCCAGCGCGGCCCAGTCGATCGCCCCGCCGTCGGCCATGCGTGCGGTCACCTCGTGCAGGCGGTAGCGGCGGATCACCCGCTTGGGCACGATGCCGACGTGCTCCGCGAACAGTCGCTGCAGCGCCCGCATGCTCAGCCCCAGCTCGCCGGCGAGGTGTTCGACCCTGGTCACGGCCCTGTCCTTGGCGATCAGCTCGACCGCGGCCACCGCCTGGCGCACCCGGGGGTCGTCGTCCGGCAGGTGTTTCAGCAGGAACGCGTCTACGGTCGGCACGTCGAGCGTCGTGGGCAGGTCCGGACCGAACACCTCGGCCGCCGGGATGACGCGGTCGGTGATCGTCGAGACGGAGGCGCCGAGGAACGGGCGGAAGCAGCCCGGCCGGAACGCGACGCCGAAGACGTGGTCGCGGCCCTCGAGGACCTTGATCCGATAGCCGCTGCACACGCCGTTGACGTCCGCGCGGCCGCCGCCGAACGAGAGGTGCACGTTCGGGTACGGCACGATCTTCTGCCGGTAGGGCTCGGCGTAGTCCCAGCGGGCCTCCCAGTAGCGCTCCACCCATGGCGCGAGAGCCGGGGACGGCCTATGGAACGTGTGGCGCTGATACCTGGCCCACGCACTCCGCAGCTCACGAACGTCCCGCCCCACACGGCAGAGTGTATGTCGCCTTTGTCCAATACCTCTCCGGCTCCGGCCCCCTAGCGTCGCTGCCATGTCTCATCTGTCCA
The DNA here is from genome assembly GCF_040674655.1 of Actinomadura sp. NPDC049753. Lineage (NCBI taxonomy): Bacteria > Bacillati > Actinomycetota > Actinomycetes > Streptosporangiales > Thermomonosporaceae > Actinomadura > Actinomadura sp. NPDC049753. The sequence continues at coordinate 31,570 of NZ_JBFARL010000012.1, forward strand.
ACGCTGCCGAGGCCATGGCCGCAGTCGCCCGCAACATCACCGACGACCAGCTCGCCAACAAGACTCCATGCACGGAATACGACGTGCGGGCCCTGGTCAACCACCTCTTGTTCTGGGGTCCGTCGCTCGCTGGCGGCGGCCGCAAGGAGTCCGTTCCGCAGCCGGCGGCCGCCGAGTCCGATGTGGACCTGGCGGCCGGCGACTGGCGCGGCCGCCTGCTCGCCCTGCTGGACGACATCACGTCGTCGTGGGCGCCGCTGAGCGCCTGGGAGGGCGAGACGAACATGGGCACGCCGCAGACGCTGCCCGCGCCCGTCCTGGGCGACATGATCGTCGGCGAGTTGGCCATGCACGGCTGGGATCTGGCGGTCGCGACCGGGCAGCGCCTGGAACTGCCCGCCGACCTGCTGGCGCATCTGCACGACACGGTCTTCGCCAGCGTGGAGCAGGGGCGGGAGATGGGCATGTACGGACCGGAGGTCGCAGTGCCGACCGACGCACCAACCTTGGACCGCATTCTCGGCCTGACCGGCCGTGATCCCGCCTGGGCTTAGTCACCGGCTGGTGATGTCGGTCGCCTCTGGCGCGAGCTGTCGAAGCGTGGTGCGGTGACGCTCCTCGCGACACTCACCGGCCACTGGAATGCAACAGTAACCCCGAACCCGCGAAAGCGACCGCACCACGCCGCTAGGGCACGGTGCCGCAGCCGCGGGACGGGCGCTGCCTGATGCCGTCCCGGCCCCGCGAGCGGCGCAGTCCGCTGCGCGGCGCGGGCCTGGGACGGTGGCGGGCTGTCCGGGCAGGTGAGAGTGCCGAGCAGGGATACCGCGGTGTCCAGATCCACCAACTGCACCGCGACTTCGGTGGCGACGAGCACGTGCTGCCGGTCGGGAACGGCGAGGCGGCAGGTCGCCAGCCGTCCTGCGGGAAGCCATGGCTTTCCAGAACGGTGGCGACCTCACCGGCCCCCATGCCACGAACCCGGCCAGCACCACCGCGCCGGTGCCCAGACACTGCCAGGTCCACAGCGGCCAGCCGGACCTATCCGCCGCGGTGGCCAGCGGATACAGCACCAGGAGCAGCCCGGCCGCCGACAGCGCGACCCCCATCAGGTCGAGCCAGGCGGCCGCCCCGGCACGGCCGTCGGGCAGCAGTTTCACCGCAGCGACCAAGGTCACCGCCAGCGGAATGTTCACCCAGAACACCAGCCGCCAACCGGCTCCCCACAGGCCCCACTCAAGCAGCGCCGGTCCGGCGATCGGTCCCACGGTCGCAGCCAGACCCGACAGCGCCGCGAACGCCGCCATCGGGCCGCCCCGCTCCTCGCGCGCGTACATCACCTTCTTCTGCGACAGCACCTGCGGAATCATCGCGGCCGCGCACAACCCCTGCAGCACCCGCGCCGCGACCAGCAGGCCGGAACCGGCGGCCAGGTCGCACAGGGCCGAGGCCACCGCGAATCCGGCGATGCCGGCCGCTTGTGCCCGAGCAGATCGCCCAGCCGCGCCCCGCTCACCATCCCCAGCGCGCGAACGCCAGGATGTAGCCCACCTGGATCCGCTGAAGGTGCGCCGGGGAGGTGTGCAGGTCCGCCTGCAGTGGTGGCAGGACGACATTGACGATCGTCACTCGAAGAGGTCCAGGAACGCCGCCAGCAGGGTGGTCAGCAGAGCGAGGCTTCGTCCCTTCTGAGTCGGTCGTGCCTGTCCGGCCGCAGTGGTGGGCACCATGCGCACTCCGCACGACGGTCCGCTCCGTCGGCCGATCGGCCGACGGCCCAGGGCAGGCTTCCCCAGATCGCGCCGTTGCGCGAACCATCAGTCGGCTGGCTGCGCCGTTGCGCGGAGTCCGATGGACGAGTCGAGTCCCTAGGTGTCGCCGCTTCGTACAGCCTCGGCGCGCGCAGCGCCTGTCTCATCCACGTTCCCTGGACGGCTGGCGATGCTTGCGTTGAATCTGCCCAGTCGCCAATGATCCGAGGCAGAGCGCCTGATCCGCTTACGTGTCCTGGTCAAGGGTGCTCGTGGGATTCAGGAACGCGGAGATCTGGGCCGCGCCAGTGCGCTTCAACCAGGTGTCGAAGTCCATCGCGGCGGGGTGGATGCGTCGGGTGGCGGCGATGTCGGTCCGGTAGCCGAACTCGTTCAGCCATTGGTTGGCGTAGGCGAAGTCCTCGCTGACCTCGCGGATCGTCTCCAACGGGATCTGGACGTAAGGCAGCGGAACGCCCAGCGCCGTTCCGATGGCCTCGGCGACCTGGACCGGCGTGAGTTCCTCTGCGGCCAGGGACACCGCCCGGCCGATCCACTCTCGCGGCTCGGCGAAGACCGACGCGGCGATGGCGCCGACGTCGTCGACGGCGATGAGCTGCTGGACGGTGTCCGGTGCGATTCCGGTGGACAGGGTTCCGTCCCGGAGTGCATAGCCGCCGGTGAAGTTCTCCATGAAGGAGACCGGGCGCAGGATCGTCGCGGGGAGGTCGAGTTCGGCGATGCGCTGCTCGATTCGCCACTTGCTGACCAGGTTCACTGGCACTTTCTCGCTGGGATGGCGGTCCGCGCCGGCGACCGAGGTGAACACCAGGTGCCCGACGCCGGCGGCCTGCGCCGCTTCGGCGACATTCACGCCCCAGCGCACCTCGTCCTCGGTGGTGAAGTCCGGTGCGGTGCCCGGCGAGCCGACTGTGGGCTGCACGCTGAACAGCCCCCATGCGTCTTCGGCCGCGGCGGTCAGGGAGTCGACGTCCTCCATTTGCGCCCGTACGACCTGTGCACCGGCCCTGGCCAGGGCCCGGGCGGGGGCGGCATCCGGATCGCGAGTGAGCGCCCTCACCTGCCAGCCGTCGCGCAACAGGTGACGCGTCACGGCCCCGCCCTGCAAACCGGTCGCTCCTACCACCGCGACGGTCTTGTTCCTCGGTGTCACTGCTTCTCCTCAGGTGGAACCGGGAAGGCGCATCGCCCCTCTAAGTGGGGTGCCCCTCCAGTTAGTGTCCGCTAAGATATGGGGGCCCACCCCGTTTAGCAAGCAGTCAGGAGCCGCTCGTGCCGCAAGGCGCCGACAAGCCAGCCGGGCAGCAGATGCGTGCCGACGCCCGCCGCAACGTCGGCCGGATCCTGGCGGCCGCGGAGGCTCTCATCGCCGAGGACGGCGCCGAAGCGTCCCTGGAGAAGATCGCCCGCCGGGCCGGAGTCGGCTCGGCCACCCTGCACCGGCACTTCCCCTCGCGGCGGGCCCTCCTCGAAGCGGTCTTCAAAGACCGGGTGGCGGCGCTCTGCGCCCAGGCTGACGACCTGACCACTGCCGCCGATCCGGGAGAGGCGCTGTTCACCTGGCTCCGTGCCGTCGGCGTCCACGCCGCGGCCAACCGCGGTCTGAGCGCGTCACTGACGCGCGCTGGCGGCGACCCGTCACTCGGCGGCAGCTGCCACGACATGATCCTCCGCGCGGGGGAGCGGCTGCTCGCCCGCGCCCGCGCGGCCGATGCCGTGCGCCCGGAGATCACCGCCCTTCAGCTGCTGAAACTCGTCGGCGCCATCTCGCTGGCCAGCGAGCGCGACGCCGACGGCCCCTCCGAGGCAGACCACCTGCTGGCGATCGCCATCGAGGGGGTCCGCCGCCGCTGAGCGCGGCCTGCGCACGGGCGTCCTGGGAGGTCGTCCACCAACGAAGCGCCACCGGCTGACGAAGTGGCGCAGTCGAGAAAGCAAGGAATCCCCGTGTACCAAGTTTCGTGCCACCAGGTCGAAAGACCGCTCCTGGACCAGGCGCTCAACGACATCGAAGGCCGGACCTTCACCCGTTGGCACAGAATGCGCTGGGGACCCGACTACGATCCCGTGGCGTTCGCCGAGACCTGCGACGAGCTCCTGGACCATGTCGCGGCCTGCGCCCAGTTCGATCCGGCGCTGTCGGAGCCCGCGGTGCGCGCCGCCCTGCGGACCGCGGCGGAGTGCGCGGCGGCGGTCTTGGACCGCAGGCTCTGGCCCAACGGCGACTTCGAGGTCGACTTCCCCGTTCTCACCGCTCGGTATGGCGCCACGAAGCTCACCAGCCCCGAAACGTCCTACTGCATGGACAAGCCCCAGACGCCGCCGGTCGCCGAGTGGGTCCGGTCGTTCGCGCTGTCGCTGATCAGCAGCGCCTTCGAGGTGCCGTGGCGCCGGAACCTCGTCCTGAAGTTCGACGTTGTGCCCGAGATCCACGTCTCGCCCACCCAGTCCGTGGCCGCGCTGGCCGAGATGGACGCGCTGGCCGACTACCTCGTCGACGGTGACAAGCCCCCGCTGGTCGCCAAACCCGATCGGCAGGCCCGCGTACGCGCCGCGCTCCGGCTGGACGCGGCCCGGCCTCTGAGCCCCGACCAGCACCTGTTGCGGGTGCTGCTCGACGACGACCAGCCGGCTTTCGAACGGGCCCTGGCCGACCGCCTCGACCGGTACCGCGAGGACATCGGCGACGATCCCGCCCCCCGGACACTGCTGCCCCTCACCGCCATCGCACTGGCGAACCTGGCCGTCCTCGCCCATGGATGGCGCCTCGACGTCCGCTCCGGCTACCTGCCCGAAGGACTGCTCCCCGAGCCCCCCGCTGGAAGGCAGCCTGCTACAGAGCCGGTGCTCGACACGCCCCGGCGCGGCCTGCCCGACACCGACGACCGGCTGCGCGATCTTTATGAACACCTCACCGGTGCCCAGCAGCGGGCGCTGCGGATGATGCCTCTCAACCCCGGGCCCCAGATCTCCACCTCCGCCCTCGCCGCCCTGACCGGCATGTCCGCCGCCGAAGCCCTGGCCACGGCGGAGGCGCTGGCCCAGATGTCCCTGGTGGAGGTGGGGGAGCCGTACGGGTGGTGGAGCCTGCGCGACCCGGTCCGCACGTTCGTCCAAGCCCTCGGCCCCGTTGAAACCGGGGAGCACGACGACGACGCGGTCGCACGGTTGCTCGGGCACTACCGGACCGGCGCCGTCGACGCCGGTCATCAGCTCCACCCCACCACCCGGCCCCGAAAGCGGATGTTCACCGGACGAGGCGACGCGCTGATCTGGCTGGACATCGAACTGCCCAACCTGATCGCCGCGGCACGGACCGCCCTCGACACCGGCCATCCCGACGTCACCCGCCACATCGCCTTCGCCTTGGGTGAGTACCTGAACCTCCGGCACCGCATCACCGACACACATGTGCTGTCCACACTCGCCTTGCAAGCCGCCCGCCAGACCGGAGACCAGCCCGCCCAAGCCGACGCGCTCAACTGGCTTGGCACCGCGCTCCGCCATCTGCAGCGGTTCGAGGAGGCCGTCACCGCGCACACCGACGCCGCGGCCCTCTACCGCCAGAACGATGATCGGTCCGGTGAGGCCCAAGCGCTGAACAACCTCGGCACCGCCCTGCTCGTGCAACAACGGTACGAAGAGGCCATCGACGCCTACACTGACGCCGCCGCCCACTACCGCGAGATCGGAGACCGGCGCCGCGAGGCGCTGGCGCTGAACAATCTCGGCAGCGCCCTGCGCGACGTGCGGCGGTTCGAGGAAGCGATCACCATGCTCACCGAAGCCGCCCAGATCTTCCGCGAGGCCGGAGACCGGCGCCGTGAAGCCTTGGCCGTCAACAACCTCGGGACCGCCTTCAAGACGACCGGGCGGCTGGACGAAGCGATCATCGCCCACACCGACGCGATAGAGATGTTTCGTCAGGCGGGTGATCGACACGGCGAAGCCATGGCGTGGCACGGTCTGGGCCTGGCCCGGCATTCGGCGGGCGGGCCGGACGAAGCCGCCGCGGCGATCGAGAAGGCGGCCGTCGCTTATCAGGAGGCCGGTGACCAGCACTGGCATCAGCGAGCGCTGACTCTGGTCCACCAGATCAGAGCCCAGGAGCGCGAGGGCAGGTGACATACCAGCTCGGGCCCGACCGCCCTGGACATGGGGTGCCTGACGGCCACTCAGGTGCAGGCCTCGACGACCCGGCACGGGAGCGTTCCCCGCGCCCGGAATCGTGTGCATTGCTTGAGCCGACCAGGCCACCCCATGCGAACGGGGCCCTCGACCGGGCTCGGCGCACGCCAGTACGATCCGACCAGCCCCGCCAGCGGAGCAAGGCCACGCACCGCCGCGGCGCCCGCCGCCGAAGCCTCGGCGGGTATCCGCCCGGCGCCGTCCCCGTAGACCCGCGGGTTGCGGACACGGCGGGCCAACCAGAGAAGAATTAGGCCCAGGACCGGCCCGGCCGTTCCGCCGCCGGGCCGCTCACCGGTTGAGGGAGCCCTCTCCGACGTTGAGAGAAACGGACTCTGGCGTCCCTCCCGCCTGGGGGCACCGGCTGTCCGACCCCGCCGTAGAGGTCGACCTTGCCCGATCCCACCTAGGGGCCGCGACGCTGCCTCGCCGCCGAGTTCCACGGGGTGGAAAAGGCAGCGCATATGGCGCCCGGCCGGCCGCCCGGGCGTGCAGGTCACGGAGGTGTTCGCCGGCGCAGCGGTTAAGTGTGGTCCGCCTCGTCGAAAGCGTCCCGTGCGGACTCGATGGCCGGCAGGTGCCGATCCGCCCACGCCAGCAACACGTCGACCGGGCCACGGAGGGTCTTGCCCAGCGGCGTGATGCGATAGGTCACGGCGACCGGGCGGGTCGAGGTCACCTCGCGTTCCACGACGCCATTGCGCTCGAGCCGGCGGAGCGTTCCGGTGAGCGACTTCTGCGTGACCTCGGGGATGGCGCGCCGGAGCTCGTTGAAGCGGCAGGGGCGTTCGCACAGCTCGTTCAAAATGCTGAGCGACCACTTGTCGAGCACCTGGTCGAGGAGCTCTCGGTGCGCGGTGGTGATCCGAAGCTCTGCAGAGGTATCCATGGTGAAACCTGGTCTCGTTGAAGTGTCTTCTCGCGCCTAAGTATCTTGACGATACCTAAAGAGGGGACATTCGTCATGACCGTTCAGCGCTTCACTCCAGCGGGGATGCTTCAGCCTGCCCCGTATCACCACGTGGCCGTGGCCACCGGGACCCGGCACGTCTACGTCGCAGGCCAAGTCGCCCACCGGCCCGACGGTTCGCCGGTCCCGTCCGACCTGGCCGGCCAGGTCGCGCAGGCCCTGCGGAACACGGCCACTGGACTCGCCGGTGCCGGTGCGACCTTCGACGACGTGGTGCGGTTGACGTTCTACGTGACCCATTGGAGCCCGGAGAAGATCGCGGAGTTCATGGCCGGCGTCGAATCCGTCGCCGACGAGATCGGCATCGGCTCGCCCATGCCGCCGGCGTCGCTCATCGGCGTCGAGGTGTTGTTCGAGCCGGGCGTGCTCGTCGAGGTGGAGGCCACCGCGGTTCTGGAGTGAGCGCCGCGGCGTGGCACGGCCCACGAGGTGCACGGGAGCGGCGGGCGAGGGCTCTCACCTCGCCGCCGCGTTCGGCGTGTCAGGCCACGGAATACCGCACGGTGATGTCGAGCGCCCAGGCCATGCCGAAGCGGTCGGTGAGCTGTCCGTTGAGCGGAGCCCACCGCGAGGGATTCAGGGCTGGAGGACGGTCGCGCCGCCGGCCATGACGCGCACGCCGCGCTCGTTCTCGCCCTGGCCCCCCAGGTCGATCACGACGTCCAGCGGACCAGTGAAGGCGCCCGCAGGCCAGGTGAGCGCCGCGTTCCGGCTGAGTCGGCGACGGTCGTCGAATCTCCAGCGCTCATTCGGGCCTCGGTCTCACACCAAGTCTCCGCGCACGAGTAGGTGCTCGGGACGGGCCCGCACCCAGTAGGTCCGGTGCGAGGGCGGTGCGACAGTGCAGTTGCGCTGCCCGTCGCGCCTCTCTACCAGGCAAACCGTACCGGGTTGTGCTTCGGTTCTAGGCAGATCTGCGCCGCCTGCTTTGGCAACGCGCGGGGCGGCGGACATGTGCCGCCCCGCGCGTGTCGGCGTATCGACGGATGTTCGGCTCTCAGTGCCGCAGAGAAGGGGCCTGCCCTGACCGGTCACTCAGGTGATGTGCCGGCAAGGTCAGGCGCGGAAGGCGACGTGGGCGGAGAGCCGGGAGCCGGTGAACCAGACAACTCCGACGCTTCCCGTGGTGGTCACGGACCAGTTCTGGTTGCCGGAGGGGTTGTTCACCCATCCCTTGACCGAGCAGGACTTGGCATCCCGGCACAGGTGCTGGGCGATGGCCGGCTTGCCCGGGTTCACGCCGGACACGACGTCGATGATCGCGGTCTTCTTGTTGCACTCGATCTTGCCGTAGTGCCAGACGCGGCCTCCGACGGTACCGGCGCTGGCGTAGGTCCGGCACTTGAGACTCTTGTTGGCGAAGTGGCCGCTCCAGGGGCCGTAGTCCGTCTTCTTGATCGTTGTCGCGGCGGCCTGGCCTCCGGCGGCCGCGACAGGCCCCGCGTCGGCGACGCGCGCCGCGGGCTTCGGCGATGACGTCGACTCGATGGCGAGACCGGAGACCACCGCTCCGCCGGCCAGGGCGACTCCCAAGGCGCTGGCGGCGACGATTGCGTTCTTCCGTTTCATGGCTGAACCCTTTCTGGGAGGCGGGCCACATCGGCTGAGCGATCCGGTCCCGCCGTTGACGTTCAGTGAAGTTAGCGAGCCGAATCATGTGTGATTCAGGGCCTTAGGGCCCTGAAACCGGGGAGCGGGGACCCCAGTCGCGGCAGCAGACCAGGTAGCTGACTTCCACCGGACGACGCGCCGCGCGCAGCGCCGTGACCGCCGCCGGCGACACCGATCCACAGCCACAGCCGAGCCGATGTCACTTGTCAGTACGTCAATCCGGCCGGCCTGTGGCTGGCGAGCAACTGGCCGACCTGGTCTCCGGTGGCGTGCCTAGTCAATGTTGCTAGGTACTAGTACTCAGTGCTACTTTGTACCGGTAGTCAGTGGCACCGAGTAGCTGGAAGGGGGGTTCATGGACAAGCAGTTGACGGAGATGCTCAAGGGCACGCTTGAGGGCTGCGTTCTCGAAATCATCGGCAGCGAGGAGACCTACGGGTACGCCATCACGCGTCAGCTGAATGAACTCGGCTTCGCCGATGTCGTTGAGGGGACGGTTTACGCCATCCTGCAGCGGCTGGAGAGGAACGGGCTCGTCCAGGTGACGAAACGACCGTCCGGGCTTGGCCCGCCGCGCAAGTTCTATGCGCTTAACGACGCGGGGCGCGAAGAACTCGCAACGTTCTGGGCGAAGTGGGAGTACATCACATCGCGGATCGACAAGCTCAAGGGGGGCGGGAGATGAGGTTCTGGGAGACGGTGACAGGCAGCGATCTCACCAGGGAATGGAAGGCGTTCGAAGCCCGGGCCGAGGCATTGCCGGCCGACTACCGGGCGGCGTGGGAAGAGATCAAGGGGCACCTCTTTCCCTACTCGGGCTTCACAGGACGAAACCTGATGCCGATTCTCGACGGGGCTCTGGGGTTGCTCGAAGAGTCCGCCGCCGATGGGCAGAGCGTTCACGAGGTCCTGGGTGACGACGTCGGGGGCTTCTGTACGGCGCTGGCCGGCGGGGAAGGGGCCCGGACCTATCGCGACCGTTGGCGCGAGCAGTTGAACAGGAACGTCGCAAGGAAATTGGGCCGGCTGGGAGGCTGAAATGAGCATCCGAGACATCATCGAGGGCAAGAAACAGTGGCGGGCCCACATGGCGCGGGTCAAGGCGCTCCCACCGGACTATCAGATCGTCTATAAGGAAATTCAGAAGTACCTCTTCAAGGTCGGACCGGTCGACCTGCTCGGCGGGCCTCTGCTCTCAGACATCCTCGATTTCTTCGAGGAGGGCGTCGCGGCCGGTCGGGGGGTCATGGAACTTCTGGGAAACGATATCGCTGCCTTCTGCGACGACCTGATCAAAGACTCGCGCACCTTCGCGGACATCTATCAGGAGTCCATCAGCGGGAAACCTGGCACGGCCGAGAAGTAACACCCGCCGACCGGTGCCGGCGGAATTCATCGATGGTGAGCCGACGGAGAACCTGGGCCCCTGACCGTCGACAGCCTGCCTCCCGCCCGCGCGGTTGCCTGTGACGCTCGGCCGGTGGCCACCCGCCCGCACTTCCAGTGGGCGGCCTTGCAGTGAGATCCCGGCCGCGATCATCACCGAACACCACCATCTGGAACGGCGTCTCGCCCCTGTCGGGCTAGTCCGCATCCTCGAGGTGGCCTGCCACCGCGCCGGCATCGCGAGCTCGGTCAGCGCCGCTATCGCGCGGCTCCCCCGACGTCGGCATCACCCATGCCCTCGAAGAACGACGGCGCTGCCGAGTTCGACATCCGCGCGACCACTCTCACAGCGGCATCACCGCCCGCGGCCTCTGACCCGCAGCCTCAAAGGAGCACCATCATGACCAGCGCGAACCCCTCGGCGATCGCGGTCACCGGGCTACGCAAGTCCTACGGCGACAACCTCGTACTCGACGGCATCGACCTGACCGTCCCCGAGGGAACGATCTTCTCCCTGCTCGGCCCCAACGGGGCCGGCAAGACCACCGTTGTCCAGATCCTGTCCACGCTGATCGGCGCCGACGGCGGCGACATCCGGGTGGCGGGCCATGACCTGGCCGCCGATCCCCGGTCGGTCCGCGCGTCGATCGGCGTCACCGGCCAGTACTCGGCCGTGGACAAGCTCCTCACCGGTGAGGAGAACCTCATCCTGATGGCCGATCTGCACCACCTGCGGCGGAGCGAGGGCCGCCGGCTCGCCGCACGGCTGCTGGAGCAGTTCGACCTCGTCGAGGCCGCCAAGAAGCCGGCGTCCACCTACTCCGGCGGCATGGCCCGACGGCTGGACCTGGCGATGACGCTGGTCGGCGGCCCTCGCGTCATCTTCCTGGACGAGCCCACCACCGGCCTGGACCCGCGCAGCCGCCGCACCATGTGGCAGATCGTCCGCGACCTGGCCGACAGCGGAGTCACGATCTTCCTCACCACGCAGTACCTGGAAGAGGCCGACCATCTCGCCGACCGGATCGCACTGCTCGACCACGGGACGCTGATCGCCGAAGGGACCCCCGAGGAGCTCAAGCGACTCATCCCCGGCGGCCACGTGTCTCTGCGCTTCTCCGATGACACCGCGCTCACCGGCGCGCTCAGCGCGCTCGGCGCCGGGTTCGTGGACACCTCCGACGACGACCGCCTCACGCTGCAGGTCCCCTCCGACGGCGGTGTCGCCTCACTGCGCGACCTGCTCGCCCGGCTGGACACCGCCGGCATCGAACCGGCCGACCTGTCCGTGCACACCCCCGACCTCGACGACGTCTTCCTCACCCTCACCGGCAACCCGAAGGACAAGGACGCAGTCCGATGAGCACTGCCATCACCGTCCGCACCCGCACCCTGGCCGACTCGGCAACGATGATCCGCCGGCGCCTGAAGCACATGCTCCGCTACCCGGCCATGACGGTCCAGCTCATCGGCATGCCGGTCGTCTTCCTGCTGCTGTTCGTGTACGTCTTCGGCGGCACGCTCGGAAACGGGCTCGCCGGCAGCGGAGGCCGCGGCCGGTACCTCGACTACGTCACCCCCGGCATCATCCTGATGACCACCGTCGGCGCCGCCACCAGCACCGCCATCTCGGTGGCCATGGACATGGCCGAGGGAATCGTCGCCCGATTCCGGACCATGGCCATCTACCGATCATCGATCCTCACCGGGCACGTCATCGGCAGCATGATCTCCATCGCGATGAGCATCGTGGTCGTCATCGGCGTCGCCCTCTCGATCGGCTTCCGGCCCAACGCCAACCCTGCCGAGTGGCTGGCCGCCGCGGGCTTCCTGGCGCTGTTCGTCTTCTCGCTCACCTGGCTGGCGGTCGCCCTCGGCCTGGTCGCCAAGAACCCCGAGGGCGCCAGCAACGCGCCCCTGCTGCTGATGCTCCTGCCGTTCTTCGGCAGCGGCTTCGTGCCCACCGACTCCATGCCGACCGCCCTGCGCTGGTTCGCCGAGTACCAGCCGTTCACCCCCGCCATCGAGACCCTGCGCGGCCTGCTGATGGGCGACGCCATCGGCAACAGCGCCTACCAGTCCATCGCCTGGTCCGCGGGCATCACCCTGGTCGGCTTCCTTTGGTCGATGAAGCTGTTCGGCCGCGACCCCAGCCGCTGACCGAACCCACGTCGGTGACCACACCCACGAAGCAGCCGCAGCCGTCAGAGCAACAGTTCTGACGGCCCGGAGCCCTCAAGGCGTGACCTATGCAGACGCTCAACATCGGAGCTCATCGCGCGTGGCACTACCTCGCGGCGCCGATGGCCAAGCGTGAGCTCCGCATCGGGACGCCCCGCCGGCCGCCGGGAGCCAGTCGCGCGAGCACTGCGGCGGGGACGTCCGCAGTACCGACGGTGAACTGGATGCGGTCGTAGGGGCCGGGTGCTCCTACGCGGGCAACAACCCCGTCGACCACGCCGACCCCACCTGCCAGTACTGCGACGACGGCTTTCGGGCGCCCGGCAGCAACTATGGCAACGACGGAGCACGCGGACGCTGGGACAACGCCAACCAGCACCGCAACTCCTTCAGAAGAGGAGGAAGGGGCGGCGTCTATCTGGCGCCACAGCGCGCACCGAGCGGCGGCGGCTGCTGGGTCGGCTGCAACGGCACCGTGAGTGCGAATCCGGCACCGATCAAGAAACCCTGCGGCTGGAGTTGCAAGCTGAGGGCTCGCCGCGTGCTCGTTCAGTGCCTCGAGCCGGGAGGCGGTGTTGCCTGTTTCGTGTTGGGGTGAAGCGCCCGAAGTCTCCCGTCCTGCAGGGAGGTTGTTCACCTCGGTGGCCGGGCTTGGGGTGTGGTGTCTCCTGCATCTGGCAGCTCAGTCGTCGTAGCTCCGTACCGCGGCGGCGATCGGCTCAAGTCCCGCGACCAGCTCGTCGAGTTCGTCCGCGCTGAGCACGCTGTACGGCGGTGCCGCCAGCTCGTCGGTGAGGGTCTCGATCCGCTCCTTGGCCTCCCGACCGGCGTCGGTGAAACCGCCGTCGGCGTTCACGAGGCCGCGGCCGCGCAGGCCGTCGACGACGGCGTCCAGCTGTGTTTTGGGCAGGTGGTGGATCCGGCCAAACTCCTCGGCCCTCATGCCGAGGGAGAGAGCCAGGAGGACGTGGGCTTCGGTGCCGCCGATGCCGTGGGCGACGAGGGCGGCGTTGTGGCCGTCCCCGCGGTGCTCGCGCAGCAGCGTCGCCGCATGCCAGAGCCTGGCCACCGGCTCCTCGGGAACGTCGAGCGCCCGGAGGGCGGCGTACAGCACTCGGCCCTCGGTCGGCGCGCTGACCGCCGCCCGGGTGGCGAGGTCGGCGGCCCGTGCCAGGCCGGGGGAGTCGGCGAGTTGTCCGATCATCTGCCGCAGCGCGGCGGCGCTGCCCCGCTCGCGCACGGCGATCGCCTCCTGCGGGGTGATCTTCCCCCAGACCCACGGAATGTGCCGCGCCACCTCGCCGTCGGCGAAGTTGTAGAAGACCGCGTGCACCACCTCGGCCGGTGCCAGCCCCAGCGGCGCGGCTCGGCCGGCGAAGTATCCGTCCCAGTAGTTGCGCATGCCGAGGGCCAGGAACGCCTCGTTCGGGACCTCGGAGAAGGTGACGGTGGCGATCGGCTCGACGAGCTCGAACATCCGGTGGACCTTGGCCTGTGCGTGCGACATCTGCCGGCATCTCCTGTGGTTGTCACAGCCGCCCTCGTGGGCGGCGTCTCAACCTTGCTACGAACAGCGCGGCCCGGATCCGACAACTCCGGTCGATTTCCTTCGGCAACTTCGGGGGAGTCACACGGCCTCGGCCGCAAGTCGGTTGCCGCCCCGGTCCGTGCCACCGGTCGAGGGCGGCTCGCGGTCGATCATCCAGATCGTCCACAGCGGCACGCCGGTGGCGTAGGCCAGGGGCAGGCGCGGCAACGGCAGCGAAGCACGATACAAAAGCATGTGAGGCCTCTGGTGGGGACGGGGCGTTGTGAAAGAACAACCGGCCTACGAGGGGCTTCTTGACGTCCGGCGCCGCCCACGCCGTCCGCGGTCATGCTCTGATCAGCACGCCGAACTGCCGCTGAAAAAGGCTCAGTGTGAGTCGGCCCCGCCCATGCGGCATCCCTGCGGGCCGGAATACCTAGAATCCCCTCGCGCCAGGGGCGGGAGCGCCCTGCGGGCTTGACATGCGGTGGGCCGCGTCCGGAAGAATCGGGGGCCGGCGGGGTTGATCATGATGTGTGGAGGCTTTCATCAACGAGTGGGCGCGGGAGTGGCTGCCTGTACACCTGGAGCGTATGGAGGACAAGCTTCCGGATACGGTGACCTCTCGGGAGACCTGGCGGTGGCTCGCCCATCCGAACCTGATCGACCACGTTGTGCGAGCTCCGGTCCCGGTCACGCCCGGGCGGATTGTGCATCATACTCAGACGTTCGGGCAGCTGTTCCTGATGGTCAGTTCCTTCCCATCGGCGAACTTCCGGAAGATTCGCAAGAAACTGCTTCCGGATGGTTACATGGCGATGCTGGATCCGGTGATGCACTCGTCCGGTTTCTCCAGCGGCTCGGTAGACCTCGCGCATTGGCTGCTGTTCAAGGACGAGGACGGCAGCGCGCTGGTGCTGCTTTGCTACCTGGCGGCCAACCGAGAGGCGATCCCGCTGCTGCCGTTGGAGTTGCTGTCCTCCAAAGAACGCCGCCAAGTCGGTTCTTACATCATCTGATGCTATGAGGAGCGGGGCCTCCGATCCTCGTGACGGTTCCGGTGTCCGGGCGGACCGGGGTCATCACACCAATCCGCTCAAGGATGGAGGCCGTTATGTTCTTCGTGGTCTTGCAAGAGGGCCGCTGGCCTTCGGGCCCGTCATGACTGCCCCTTTTTCATCTCCAGGTGAGCTCGTAGTTCTGCAGGACGGCGATGGCCCGACCAGGTGGCCGGCTTGGGGGGCTGCGGCTGAGCTTGTGGAGGATTCGCCATGATTTGAGCTGCGCGTTCGCGCGTTCGCCGGGCCCGCGGAGCTTCGCGTGCGTGCAGCGCGCGCAGGATTCCCCAGACGCGGGCGGCGGTCAGGTCGTGGATCTTGCCGGGCATCGCGGCCCGAGGTCCACAGGATCGTCCCGTTCGGGCCTGCGGCCACCTGCACGTTCATCCCGTGCACCCGATGCTTGCCGGAGAAGTAGGGGCGGTCGGCCTTGCCAGGGGCTCCTTGACGTTCCGCAGCAACCACACCGACCGCGGCCATCACGTGATCAGCAGTCCCCGCACCGCTGTTGAGAAGACTCACCGAACGCGCGCGACGGTGATTGAGCCCGTATCTGTCGAAGGGCATCGCCGCGGCTTCCCCTGTGTGTGAGATCTCTCCGCCCCGGCCCCGGCAGCACCGCACTTGAACTCTGCGGCGCAGCGGGGGCCCTCCGGCACGAGAGCACACCACTCCGCGACGGCGACTCCACTCGACTTTAGAACGCGGGTTTCCGGGAGCCCTGGTCGCTTCGGTGTCCCGTCGGTTCCTGTAGGGCGATCGCCGCGTCGTTGTTGGGACGTCGCCCGCCGTAATCTGTTTTGTGTGTCACCACGGCTCTCTGCCAGCATGACGCCCATGCGCCACCCTCTTGACACGTTGGACTGGCCGATTTCCACCGACCGACTGCTGTTGCGCCGGGCTGCCCCCGGCGACGTGGACACGACCTGGGCCTACCGGCAACTGCCGGAGACTCAAGAATGGGTCACGGCCGCCACAGAGACCTACGACGACTACCGTGAGCGTTTTCTCCGCGAGGACCGGCTCGCAGACCTGCTCATCGTCGAACTGGACGGCCGCGTGATCGGCGATCTGACGCTGCAGGTCCAGGACGCTTGGGCCCAGGAGGAGGTCGCTGACCAGGCGAAAAGCGTCCAAGGAGAGCTCGGGTGGACGTTGGATCCCGCCTACGGCGGCAAGGGCTACGCCACCGAAGCGGTACGCGCCCTAATCGACATCTCCTTCGGGAGTCTTGGTCTGCGCCGCCTGCACGCGGACTGTTTCTACGACAACGAAGCTTCGTGGCGGCTGATGGAGCGGGTTGGGATGCGCCGCGAACAGCACACGGTGAGAGACTCTCTCCACCGCACCAAGGGATGGCTCGACGGTCTCTCATACGCGCTCCTGGCCGAAGAATGGCCCGCTCCCGAGTGATGGGCCGGGTGGCCATGTCCGGCTCTTGCTGCCGATCTTCTTGATAAGATCACTATCAATTCATGCAGGCGTCAATCGGGGAAACTGAAATCAGTTCCATGCGTAGTGTGAAGGCAGCAAGGTGCTGGCTGCGGGAGAGCATAATGGACTCGTTCTCCCTCTGAGGCGCGCTTCGGTACGGTGCAGGACGCTTGCTGACTTGCGGCGATAGCGGGAAGCGGCTTGTCCTGGCCTCGATCGGCACTTAGACGTCATCTCATTTGGTTTGGTGGCGGTAGCCTGCGGTCGTGGAGATGGTCGAGCGGCTGGTGCCAGAGGAGTTGTGGGAGCTGTTCCAGCGGGTGGTGCCGCCTGCTCCGACGCGGCCGCAGGGCGGTGGCCGGCGCCGGTACGGGGATCGTGAGGTGCTGGCGGCGATCATCTTCGTGGCCACCACGGGTTGCACGTGGCAGCAGTTGCCGCCTGTGTTCGGGCCGTCGGGTCCTACCGCGCACCGGCGCTTCACCGAGTGGACGTCGGCGCGGGTGTGGGCCAAGCTGCACCGGCTGGTGCTGGACGAGTTGGGCGCGCGCGGCGAGCTCGACTGGTCGCGGTGCGCGATCGACTCGGTAAGCGTCCGCGCCGCCAAAGGGGGGAACTGACAGGCCCGAATCCTGTCGACCGCGGCAAACGTGGGTCGAAAATCCATCTGCTGGTCGACCGTGCCGGACTGCCCCTTTCTGTCGGGATCTCGGCGGCCAACACCCACGACAAGCTCGCACTGGAGCCGCTGGTGCGGGGCATCGCACCCACCCGCTCCCGGCGCGGGCCGCGCCGGCGCCGCCCGGCCAAGCTGCACGGCGACAAGGGCTACGACTACACCGACCTGCGGCGCTGGCTACGCAGGCGAGGCATCACCCCGCGCATCGCGCGCCGCGGCATCGAGCCCTCCGACCGGCTCGGACGCTACCGCTGGGTAGTGGAACGAACGGTGTCCTGGCTGAGCGGCTGCCGCCGCCTGCACCGCCGCTACGAACGCAAACCCGAGCACTTCCTGGCCTTCGTCGGCATCGCCGCCACCCTCATCTGTCACCGCCGGCTAACCAAATGAGACGACCTCTTAGAGCGTCCGCCAGTAGGGCATCGGATGCACGGGCGCGTATGACCCCGGAACGAGTGTCAGTGGGACCCCCTCCTCTCCGGACTGACTGGTGATCAAGCGTGACCAGCAATTCCGACTGAAGGGGGCGCCCCGGCATGACCAGTATCTTCATTGTGTCCGTCGACTCGGTCGAAGGCTCGGCCCCTCCGTGGGAGGGTGCACGTTATTAACGCCGACGTCCCATATGTGCCACAGGAGACCGTCTTCCCCCTGTCTCTCCTGGTGGACGCCTGGTGGAAGCTGGACAACGGATATTGGCGCAATGAAGACTATGAGGACGGAGAGCGGTGCCCCTTCACCGAGGAGCAGGGTAAGGACATCACCGCAGGCATGCGGCTGAAAGATGAGTTCCCGAATCTCTTCGAACTCGTCCTCGGTAAGGAGATAAGGGTTACCAAAGATGGTTACCTCCTCGCGGAGGACGGTAAGACCATCCTCGAACCCAGGCGCAAGGCGGAATACGTGTACAAGCTGAGCGGGGTTAGCCGTCCCGGCTATTCCGTGTTCACTTGCGGTAACGCCGAGGAGTTCTCACAACGCGCCGCACACATCGTGACCTCCTACGACATCAGTCCCTACCGGAACGCCCCGCACCTGAGCGAGGCCGCAGCGCTGGAAGATCCGGCGGAGTTGAACGTATGGGATGGGCTGGAACTGGGGGAGGGCTACTCCTTCACTGAGATCCCTTACGTAGAGATTGTGTGAGGCGTCCCGGGAGGCGGCCTTCATCACCGGCCAGATCATCGACGGCGGCTGGGCGCTCGGCTGACCTCGGTGGCCCGGCACCTTTCATGTCTGCACGCGGACGAACCCGGTCTGGCGGGCGATGACGACGAGTTGCGCGCGGTCGCGGGCACCGAGGGACTCAAGCCGGGTGGACGGCCGGGAGACGGGGGCGGGGGAGTCCACGCCAGGTGCGGGGCCGCCGGGAACCGCGCGATGAGGGCCCTGGCGGCGTTGGGCGACAGAAGGCAATCCCCGGCGGGGGAGGACGACCGTGGCCCGCCCGCTCAGGAAAGGCGCGCGCGTGGCCGTTCCCGAGCCCCGCGGCCCGAGGCTGTGCCCTTAGCGCCAGCCGAGTTCGGGTGCCACGTGGGTCAGAATGTTCTCCAGGACGTGTGCGTTGTAGTCCACACCGAGCTGGTTGGGGACCGTGAGCAGCAGCGTGTCCGCGGCCTGAATGGCTTCGTCGCCGGCGAGTTGCTTGACCAGCACGTCCGGTTCGGCCGCGTACGAGCGCCCGAAGATCGCCCTGGTGTTCTCGTCGATCATTCCGATGTGGTCGCCCGAGTCGGCGTTCCGGCCGAAGTAGGCGCGGTCCATATCGCTGGTCAGCGCGAAGATGCTGCGGCTCACCGACACACGCGGCTCGCGCTGGTGTCCGGCGTCCTTCCACGCCTGCCGGTAGGCCTCGATCTGCTTGCGCTGCTGGACGTGCAGCGGCTCGCCGGTCTCGTCGTCCTTGAGCGTGGAGCTTTGCAGGTTCATGCCCAGCTCGGCCGCCCACACACTGGTGGCGTTGGAGCCCGAGCCCCACCAGATGCGGTCGCGCAGCCCCTCGGAATGCGGCTCGACGCGCAGCAGCCCGGGTGGATTGGGGAACATCGGCCGCGGATTCGGCTCGGCGAAGCCTCTGCCCTGCAGCACCATGAGCAGCACCTCGGTGTGCTTGCGTGCCATGTCGGCATCGGTGTCGCCCTCGGACGGCTCGTACCCGAAGTACCGCCACCCGTCGATGACCTGTTCCGGTGATCCACGGCTGATGCCCAACTGCAGCCGCCCACCGGAGATCAGGTCGGCCGCGCCGGCGTCCTCGGCGAAGTACATCGGGTTCTCGTATCGCATGTCGACCACGCCGGTGCCGATCTCGATGCGCGAGGTCTTCGCGCCGATCGCGGAGAGCAGCGGGAAGGGAGAGGCCAGCTGCCTGGCGAAATGGTGCACCCGGAAGTAGGCGCCGTCGGCGCCGAGCTCCTCCGCGGCTACGGCGAGATCGATCGACTGCAGCAGGGCGTCCGCAGCCGACCGGGTCCGCGAGCCCGCGCCGGCGCTCCAATGACCGAACGAGAGAAAGCCGATCTTCTTCACACCTACACCAACCATCTCAGCGCGTACGAGATTCCAGCACGGCAGACCCCAGGGCATCCCGCGGTCCTCGCCCGGCACACACCAAGACCAGCGGGAGCCCTCTGCGATCACCCGGTACCGGCCGGCAGGCCCGGCCGGTCCTCGACGGTCAGCGTCACAAGATGCTTCCGTCGAGGAGCAGTTCGCTGAACACGCCAAGGGCGGATGGCCGATTCGAGGGGCGGGCCGCCGTGCGCGCCTGCGGGCGGGTGCACCGCGCCCCTGCTGCCGGAACACGGCACCAATGCCGCCTCACTCGTGGGTTCCGTGCGGAAGGCCCGGGACTACCGCGCGCGGCCTCGGGAGTGCATTGGTGGGTGTCTCCGGGAGAACGGTGACTGCTGCGGGATTGGCGGGGTAGCCCTCGGCCAGCAGTCAGTGATCACCTCGGCGGGCGCTCCGGACGCGACGAGGCGCCCGGTGGCCGTCTGGTGCTGTGGGCCGCGAAGGTTTGCGCCGTTCGGCTGATCCGCGTCCCTGCCAAAGGCAGAGATCAGGCCTGCTCCAGCAATCGGTCGACCAGCCCGGCGATGTAGTCCGGGGTGAGGGGGCCCGCGCCGAAGAGGACGCGGATGTACATCGGGGCCATGACGTGGTCGAGCACGCCCAGGACGTCGGGTGGATTCTCGCCGCGTTCGCCGGCGCGGTCGAGCATGGCCTGCATGAGCCGGGTGCGTTCGGCGAGAAAGCCGTCACGCGCCCGCAGTCCCTGTTCGCCCCTGTTCGACAGGGCGACGGTCAGGCGCAGCACCGCCAGTCCGTCGGGTCCCGTGATCTCGCGCGCCACCTGGGCCGCGTAGGCGTGCAGGTCACCGGCCAGACTCCCGGTGTCGGGCATCGGCGACTGCGCGTTCAGGCGCGTGAGCACCACGTCGGTGAGCAGGGCCTCCAGGGTGCCCCACCGGCGATAGATGCTGGTATCGGCCACCCCCGCGCGGGCGGCGACGTCACCGACCGTGAACTCCCCGTAGCCGCGCTCGCTGACCAGGTCCGTCACGGCCTGGTGCACTGCCGCCCGGACACGGGCGCTGCGCCCGCCGGGCCGCCGGACCGGCCGCCGCTCCTCCATGCCCCCACCTTAGCGCAGCTCACAGTTGCGTTTAGGGCCTTCGCTGTCTAGTCTCCTAAAGCAGTAACGAACTGCTTTAGGAGGAACGATGAAGTCTGCACCGCCGGTGGCCGTGCCGAACCGGGCGGCGCTGCTCACGGTGACCTGCCTGGGGCAGTTCATGGTGCTGCTCGACAACACGATCGTCGGGGCGGCGCTGCCCGACATGCAGGAGCGGCTGCACATCGAGTTGACCGGGCTGCAATGGATCGTCGACGCCTATGTGCTGCTGGTCGCCATGCTGTTGCTGTCCGGCGGCGTCTTCGCGGACCGCTTCGGCCGCAAGAGGATGTACCTGGCCGGCGTCGTGGTCTTCACCGCCGCGTCCGTCGTGTGCTCGGCCGCGCCCTCGCTCGGCTGGCTGATCGCCGGGCGGGTGCTGCAGGGCATCGGGGCCGCGGCGCTGAGCCCCGCCTCGCTGACCCTGCTCGCCGCCGCGTATCCGGTTCCGCAGGAGCGGGTCAGGGCGATCGGGCTGTGGGCGGGATTCAGCGGAATCGGTCTGGCCGCCGGACCATTGGCCGGTGGCGTTCTGGTGGAGGCCTTCGGGTGGCCCGCCATCTTCCTCGTCAACGTGCCCGTCGGCGCGGTCCTGCTGGTCGCCGGGCTGCGCGTGCTGGGCGAGTCCCGCAACCCGAGCGCGCCGGCGATCGACGTCCCGGGCACGGTCCTGTCCGTCGTGGGCGTGGGGGCGCTCACCTACGGGCTGATCGAGGGGGGCTCCCGTGGCTGGACCTCGCCTGTGATCCTGAGCAGCTTCGCCGCCGCGGCCGTGATCCTCGCCGTCTTCGTGGTCGTCGAAGGGCGGGTTTCGGCGCCGATGCTTCCATTGCGGCTCTTCCGGCAACGGCTGTTCACGGTCTCCAACACGGCGATGATCGTGGTCGGTTTCGCGCTCATGGGCTCGTCGTTCTTCTTCTCCCAGTTCTTCGTCTACGTCCAGGGCAGCTCGATCCTGCGAGCCGGGGTGCAGACCCTGCCCGCCACGCTCGCGATGGTCGTCATCAGCCCGTTCGCGGGCCGGTTCGCCGCCCGGTACGGCTTCCGGATCATGGTTACCGTCGGCCTGACGCTGGCAGGGCTGGGACTGCTGGCCCTGGGCTTCGTGCACGCCGACACCGGCTACACGAACGTATGGTGGCGGCTGGCCGTCGTTGGTATCGGTTTCGCCCTGACCATGTCCCCGCTGACCGGCGCCGCCATCCAGTCGGTCAGCCCCCAGGAGGGCGGCCTGGCATCGGGCGTCAGCAGCACCACCCGGCAGATCGGCGCGGTCCTCGGCGTGGCGGTGCTCGGCGCCGTCGTCCGCACCCGGGAGACCGGTGGCGCCTCCTTCGAGGAGGGGCTCAACAGCGCCTTCGTCGTGGCCGGCGTCGTCACCTTGGCCACAGCCGTGTTCACAGGCCTGTGGCTGATCAGGAGCAACGAACCGACACGGCCGGCGAGCCCGGCCCCGCTGCGCGTTCATGAGAGCACCACGAGTCACTGACGCGGCCAGGGCTCCGGTAGCACTCACCGAACGGACAGCAGCCTGGGCGAAGGACTGCGTCCCTCGCTCAGTCGACGTGGAGGCGCTCGGCCAGGCCCGCGGCGGTGAATGCGGCCAGAATGTCGTCGGGGCCTTCGGTGAAGTGGGACCAGCTGTCGACGTGCGCCGGGACGATCCGTCGCGCACCGAGCATCGCGGCCGCGGTGGCTGCCTGCTCACTGTCCAATGTGAGCAGAGCCTGGTCGAGGAGAGGGGTGCGGACGGCCCCCGCGAAGATCACCGCGGTGTCGACGGGACCCAATCTGTCGGCGATCTCCTGGACGAGTTCCAGCGAGGCGTTGTCGC
Source organism: Actinomadura sp. NPDC049753 (assembly GCF_040674655.1). Taxonomy (NCBI): domain Bacteria; kingdom Bacillati; phylum Actinomycetota; class Actinomycetes; order Streptosporangiales; family Thermomonosporaceae; genus Actinomadura; species Actinomadura sp. NPDC049753. The sequence continues at coordinate 53,887 of NZ_JBFARL010000012.1, forward strand.
CGCTGACGTAGACGCTGGGAAGATCGGGTGCGGAGAGCACGAAGCCGATCACGTCGCCGGTGACGGGTTCGCAGCCCTCCGGGCCGTGGCGCGCCGGGACGCCGGTGACGGTGAGCCGACCGCCGTCGGGGCGGGGGAGTTCGTGAGCGTCCCACGGCGCCAGGCCGAGCGCGTTGCCGCCGAGGCGCCGTGCGCCGCTCTCGGTGGTGTAGACCACCGGAACGCTCGGCAGCAGGGCCCGTCCGGCGTGATCGAGGTTGTCCGGGTGCTCGTCGTGCGAGAGCAGGACAGCGTCCAGGTGACCGATCTCGCTCGCCTGGACGGCGGCTGATGCCGTCTTGCTGAGGAACATGCCGGGGCCCACCTCGTAGTCGCCCGGCTCATCGAACGTGGGATCGGTCAGGATGCGCAGCCCGCCGATCTCGATGAGAGCGGTGGGCCCGCCGAAGACCCGAACGCGGGCGGCGTCGGCGCGAGAATCTGACATGAACACTCCTCACGTTATTACAGGATTTCTCCGTGAGGACGCTAGCATGACGTCACGGAAGAACCAAGCAGTTAACATGAGAAGATGAGTGCGACGGACGCTGCGGCCTCACGACATCTCCTGCCCCCCGCCCCGGGCGATGACGGTCGCCCGGCGCTGGCACTGGCGAATACGTGGCTGGTCACCCCCGCCGGCACGACCGACATGATCGGTGATCGGGAGCTCGCGACGGCCTGGCTCGTCGAGCGTGATCTGATCGATTCCGAGCTGGCGCTCGGTGACCCGTGCACGGCGCGCTTGCGCACGTTGCGGCACAGCATCCGCGAGTTGCTCACTGCTTTGACGCAGAAGGAGCCCGCGCCTCAGCATGCACTGACCATGGTCAACGACGCCCTGACCGCGGTGCCGCGCGCGCAACTGCTGGCCTGGAGTTCCGAGCAGGGCTTGTATCGCCGCCGACTCCATCCACTGGACCAGGCCACCGACCACATACTCGCCGAATTGGCCGCCGACGCCGCCGACCTTCTCACAGGCGCAGATGTGCCCAGACTCGCTGCGTGCGCTGCCGAACCCTGCTCCCGGTTCTTCGTGCGCACCCATGGGGCACGCCTATGGTGCTCGGTGCGCTGCGGAGATCGGGTCCGGGCGGCACGGGCCTACGCCCGACGACGTCGGTCTTCATAGCTAGTGGTGTGACCGGGAACTTCGCCGGCTCTGACGTCGTGCTGGCACGATCGTTTCGTGGATCTTTCTGAGCGGTTGGCCGATTGGCTGGACTGGGACGGCGCCGCGTTCCTGGTGGGATCCTGCCTGGGGATCTTCGACGAGTCCGAGTCGTTCGCGAGGGTCAAGGCTGTGTTCTGGACGGACAACCCGTTGGGCAGTGCTCTCCACGAGGTGCTCCTCCAGTTGGTCGCGGCGGGAGTGCTTGAGCGGCGGGAGGAGCCGGACGAGCAGTTTCGTTGGGCCGGCCGGTGACTTCAGGCAGCCGGGCGAGAGGGCGTCCGTCCAGCGGATGCCCTTCTCGCTGGTTTGGCGCTGTGCTCCGGATCGGGCGATTCCTTCCACGTTTTGGGTCCGCTGGAAGGTGACGCCGCGGCGGGCGAGCAGGCACCGTAACGCCTCGCGGCTGATCCAGATGACCCGGCCGTGCGCTTTCCGCAGGTAGGCGGCGAGCTTGCGGGTGGGCCGTAGTCGAAGGCGCACCTCTGTTCCTTCCATGCGGGCCGACCAGTTCGAGTACACCTGCCAGGCGTTCGGCCGGGGCGAGCCGGACGATGAGGTCGTCATCCGGGAAGGCGCCGAACCGGGCCGCTTCCTGGCCTTCCGGGCGGGACGGGTCTGGGTGGTGCCTCGGATCGAACGACCCGCGAGGTTCGCGCGGAGCGGTCGATCATCGCATCTGGGCGCGTGGTCCCGGCCGACGCGCTTCGAGATGCCTGCACCGATCTGCGGCGGGTCGGTGAACTCAGTGCCGGTCTAGCCCCTGAGAGGGGTGTGAGGCACGCATCCCGGGTGGAATCGACCGTGCCGGTCCGCGCACGCCGACTGGCCCGCCGGAGAGTGGCGCTTTGTCGGCCCTGGACGCGTATGCGCTTTGACGATAAGTCAAAAATGGCCTGATTTCAGACAAAAGTTGTCAACTGGATTTAATTGCGTTTCTGAGTGCTCATAGCATGCGGTGTCCCGATGGTTAGCAGTACATGCCCTTGTTGGTTTTGTTGAATCCTGCCTACACTCGCCCGCGTCGGGTGAGTTTCCAGAGCAGTCAGAGAAATGGAAGGCTAAGCGTGGCCGACGTGTCGGAAGAATGCTCGCCGCCCATGTCGCACGGGGCGGCGCCGGGGGACTCGTTATTCGCCGCATTTGATCCGGTCCTCTTCCGGAGAAATTCCGAAGCGGTCGCCGCGCGCCTGGAATCGCATCTGGCGGACCGGTCCGTCCGGGGTTTGGACCTTGCGGATCCCGACGTTCTGGCGCAGGCGGCGCGGGCGTTGATGACCGCCGAGAGCGAGGGCGTCGCCGCCTTCGACGAGAAACGGCTGGCGGCGATCGTCGATCTCTATCTCCGCACCGGTATCCAGGTGCACTCGCCCGGATACATGGGACGGCAGTTCTCCGGCACCGTCCCGCTGGCCGGCGTCATCGACTTCGTCGGCTCGGTCGTCAACCAGCCCTCGTCCTACTACGAGGCGGGGCAGCTGCCGATCACGGCCGAGCGGATCATGGCCGACGAGCTCAACCGCTTCATCGGATGGGACCCGGGCTCCTTCGCGATGGTCACCACGTCCGGGGGCTCGCTGGCCAATCTCACCGCGCTGCTGGCCGCCCGGAACCGCGCCTATCCCGGCATCTGGGCGTGCGGCGAGCATGGCGGTCGCGGACTGCCCGCCATCGCGGTCAGCGAGGAGGTGCACTACAGCGTGACCCGCGCGGCCGGCGTCCTCGGCATCGGCGAGAAACGGATCGTCCGGCTGCCGGTGGACAGGCGAGGACGCATCGCCGTGCACCGGGTGCCCGCGGTGCTCGCCGCCGCCGAGCGCCGGGGGCTGGAGGTCTTCTGCCTGGTGGCGTCCGCGGGTACCACCGCGCTCGGCGCCTTCGACCCGATCGACGAACTGGCCGGTATCGCCGCCGAAGGCGGTATCTGGCTGCATGTCGACGGGGCGCACGGCGCGAGCCTGCTCGTGTCGGACGCGCTGCGGCACAGGCTGCGCGGTATCGAGAAGGCCGACTCGCTGACCTGGGACGCGCACAAGCTGATGTTCGTCCCCGCGCCCTGCACCATGCTGTTCTACCGCAACGCGGGGGACGCCCCTGAGGCGTTCGGCCGCGGCGCCGCCAGCTACGTTCTCGACGAGGAGCCCGACGCGCACTGCGCGTTCGACAGCGGCGACAAGAATCTCGAGTGCACGAAACGGCCGATGATCATGCCGTTGTGGGCGCTGTGGGCGGTGTACGGGCGCGCGCTCTTCGCCGAGAAGATCGAGCAGTTGTGCCGGACGGCGCACGAGGCGCACCGCATCCTGCTCGACGAACCCGATTTCGAAGTGCTGCACGAGCCGGAAGCCAACATCCTCTGTTTCCGTTACCGGCCGGAAGGCATCGCCGCCGACCGTGTCCACCGCCTGCAACTGCGAATCAGGAAACAGGTAAGGCTGGCCGGGCGGTTCTTCATTTCCAAGGTGGACGTGCAGGGAACCGCGGCACTGCGCATCGTCTTCATGAACCACCAGATCAGCACCGAGCATTTCCGGATGCTCCTCGCCGAGATCAGGAGCACCGGTCAGCGGCTGCTCCGCGGCGACCTCTCCGCATGACGAACCCCCCGTGACGAACCCCCCGTGACGAACAGGAGCGCGACATGACCTCGACGATTCTCACGCCGGTCGGCCGGTCGCCCGTGGACGGCCCGGAACTTGCGGCGCGGCTGATCCCCGAGGAGGAGATGCGGCCGTGGTCGGTGGACGCCGTCCCGGCGCTGCCCTCCTTCGCGAGCAAACTGCGCGAGTGCGAGCGGCTCTGCGGCGTCCCCTACGCCGAGACTCCGCACGATGTCCAGGACGCTCTGGTCCTGCGCCGCCTCGGCCAGATGATCAATACGGCGCTGCTCAACCCGCTGTGGCGGGAGCGGCTGACGGCCTCCGGCATCACCGGCCCGCCCGCCACCTACGAGGAGTGGGAACGGGTGCCGCTGTCTGACAAGACCGTCCAGCGCGACATGTTCACGGGCGCCCGCTCCGGGATGGTGGTGCCGCTGGCGCACGGCGGGTTCGAGGTGGTCGCCAGCGGCGGCACCAGCGACGGCCTGCCGCTGGAGATCGTCTACTCGCTGCGGGAGCTGCACGACACCTACCGCATCGCCGGCGCCTTCATGGGCACCTACCAGCTCCGCGACCACCTGGCCGGCGGCGACCCCAAATGGCTGTTCACCAACCTCGCCGACTACCAGATGTGGAGCAGCGGAACCATGGTCGGCGGCGTCCTGCAGCAGGTCCCGGGCGTCAACTACATCGGCGCCGGCCCCGTCACGGGCCCCGTGCTGGAGCACATGTTCTCCTACCCCGGGCCCAAGGCCATGATGGGCATCTCAGCGGGCATCGCGATCCTCAGCGACCTCGGCGCCGGACTGGGCCGCGAGGCGCGGGAGAGCTTCCGCGTCGCGCTGTACGGCAGCGGCGTGCTGCCGCAGCGTAAGCGCGCCGAGCTGCGCGCGGTCTACCCGAACGTCGCGATCCTCAGCTACTTCGCCGCCACCCAGGCCGAGACCGTCGGACTCCAGTTGAGCGACGACTCGCCCTGGCTGGCCGCGGTGCCCGGCCTGCACCTCGTGGAGGTCGTCGACGACCAGGGCCGCGCGGTCGCCGAGGGCGAGGAGGGCGAGCTCGTCGTCACCCGGCTGCACGCGCACGAGGCGCCGCTGCTGCGGCTCAAGCTCGGCGACCGGATGATCCGCCGCCCCGCCCTCGACGGGCCCGGCCTGAAGACCGGCCGGTTCGAGTTCGCCGGCCGCACCGCCGACGTGCTGCACATCAACGACAGCCAGTACTCGGCGGCGATCGCCTACGCCGCGCTCCGCGACCGGCTGCGCGAGACGACCGGCATAGACCTGGACGCGACCGCGCACGACATCCAGTTCGTCAACCACCGCGAGCACAAGACCATCACGCTGCTCGCCGCGGTCGACGACGCCGACGGCCACACCTGCGCGCTGTCGGCCGCACTCGGCCCGGGCGGCGTCCACCAGGTCTTCGTCGGTGCGCTTCTCCGCTCCCTGTCGCTGTTCAACGACCGGGAGGCCACCCCGGAGGCGGTCGAGCGGACCGGCTACCGCTTCCAGCTCGCGTTCGTTCCCCGGTCCTCGCCCGAGATCGAACGGACGGCCGTCGGCAAGGTTCCCCTGGTCCGAGACCGGGGCTGAGGGACGGCGACCGACCAGAACAGGAGTGCCAGTGAAACCCCATGTCAACATCGTCGTCCTCGTGGACGCCGTCGGAGCCCTGTCCGACGGGACGCTGCACAACGGCAACCTCTCCCTGGTGGACGACGGAGACTTCGAAAGCCAGGGCCAGGGCACCGTCGACCTGTGCACGATCGTCGTGCCCGGGCAGGTCGTCCAGTGGACCGCGATCGCGGTCGACGTCCAGACGACCGCCGAGATCTCCGCCATCACCTTCCTGCCGCCCGGCGGAGCCGCCCCGGAGCGGGCACCGGCCTGGGACGCGCAGTCCGGCGGCCACGAGAACCTCGACCTGAAGGTGTGGGAGGGCGTCGTCCCGGCCCACCTCACCCGCGGCGTCCCCTACCACTACCGGCTGGAAGTGCAGATGCACGAGGGCCCCCACAGCGTCCTGCATCTCGACTCGCCCGCGCTGATGTGCGCGTGACCCCACCAGCGACCCGAAAGGCGCATCCATGGCGCAGCAGCAAGGGATCATCGTCCTCGTCGACATCGCCAACGCGCTCCAGGCCAGAACGCTCACCGGCAACGTCTACCTCTTCGACAACATGGCCTTCCTCGGCTCGACCGGGCAGGGCACCGCGGACCTGGTGACCATCTGCCCCGGCACGTACTGGGCGGACGGGTCGCAGGCCACCGAGCAGGTGCTGAACTGGCTGCCCGCCAGCCTCGGCTCCATCCCTCCGACCGTCCCCCGCAGCTACCACGCCGACCGGGCGCAGGCCACCGACCAGGAGGCGCTGGAGGAGATCGCGGGCGTCGCCGACCGGGCCGGTGACCCGTCCGTCGACACGGCGGCCGAGCTGGAGGGCCTGCGGCGCCGCGTGGGCGCCCGCGCCCGCCGGCCGCGCGGCGGCCGCGCCCCGGCCGTCGGCAAGGTCCTGGACGTCACCGGGAACGTCGTCACGGGGGAGGGGCAGGCCTACAACCACCCCAACCCCGTGATCACCGACATCACCGGGCAGGCCGTGGACGAGAAGATCATGTATCCCGCCCAGTACGGCTCGCCGGACATGGTGTCGGACGGCTGGTACTGGGCGGCATCGGTCGACACGGCCCGTCCCGGCACCTACCGCTACACGATGCACATCCAGTTGCACGAGCTGGTGTGGCGCAACGACGAGCCGGCCTGGGAGCCGGTCGACTTCACCTGCGACTCCGCCATCAAGGTCATCAGCGACCCCAAGCGCAACGCCTTCACCGGGGCGGGCCTCGGCGCGCTGCCGATGCCCTGAGCCCGCATCCCCCGAGTCCCGCATCGAAACGGAGAAGCCGATGCCCAGCAAGGCCAGACCGCCCGAGTCCCGGCCCGTGTCGATCACGGCGGTGATCGACCCGGTCGCGGCCCTCGCCTCCGGCACCCTGGAGGGGAACCTGTTCCTGTACGACACCAACAAGGCCGAGGGGTCGACCGGCTTCGGCACGGTGGACCTGCGCACCCGAGTGCGCTCCGGCGACCGGATCATCTGGAACGTCGTCGTCCTGGAGTGCGAGACCTACGCCGCCCTCGACGGCATCGTGATCGACGAGAAGTTCTGCACGCCCGAACGGAAGGTCTACCCCAACACCGACATCGCCTACTGGACCGCGGCGGTGAAGCGGCATGTCGCCGAGCCCGTCTCGTACCGGCTGAAGTTCCGGCTCGGCACCGTCACGGAGCCGTACGCCATATCGACGCCGGCCCTGGTCGGCCAGAGTGCCACCGGAAGGGGGCACCGATGACCACCGAGACCCGCGGTCAGCTCAACTCCGTCCAGCTCAACGTCGTCACCCTGGTGAACATGGAACGCGCCGCCCGGACCGGCTCCCTCGACGACGCGCTCTACATGATGGACAACAGCGTCGGCGGGGTCGGGCAGGGCACCGACCACCTCGAGACGATCTGCAAGCAGGGGCAGGTGATCAACTGGATCATCCGGCCGATCGAGATGCACAAGCGGGCCGACGGCACCTGGCCGCCGATGCCGAAGATCAACAACTTGGTGTTCCTGGACACCGAGCGGGGCGACGAGGAGGACGTCGCCGAACGCCGCATCATGACCGAGTTGAAGATCTACGGGATGCCGGACCTGATGCGCTCGCCCTACACGCCGATCTACTACTACTGGGCGGGGGCCGTCCTCAGCACCGCCCGGCCGGGGCTGTACCGCTACCGCCTCGTCCTCGAACTGGAGCAGGACGGCACGAAGGAGAAGCTCTACCTGAACACCAGGAACCACCCGTCGATCCGAGTGCTCAAGGTGTGACGGGCCGTCCCGGCGCCGCGCGGACCCGGCCGGGGACGACCGGGCCCGCGCGGACGGGGCTCAGATCTCGGGCGCGCTTGGCGGCCCAGACACGATCGCCGCAGCACTAGACGATCACCATCGTCCCCGGCAGGAGAGGCGACGACGATGGCGGCGGCTGCCGAGAAGGCTCCTGGTCATTGCGGACGGTCCTCGGAACGCGATGGTGGCGGGGGTTCGTCCTGCGCCTTGCCGGCGGTTCCGGGACGTCTGATGCGGGTGCGGGTGCGTTCGAACCAGGCCGGTACTTCGCGTTGGTCGTCGAAGCCGCGGGCGACGACGATGTCGGTGGAGGAGTGCGCGAGGATCGACAGGGTGATGGTGACGCCGACCAGGTGGAAGATCTTCTCACCCGCCGGGATGCCGGACTCCAGGACCAGCAGCCCGTAGACGACCGAGGCGAAGCCCTTGGGGCCGAACCACATCACCGCCGCCTGCTCGCGCGCGGTCAGCCCGGAGCGCAGGAACGACACCCAGATCGCCAAAGGGCGGGCGACCACGAGGGCGAGGACGGCGAAGGCCCAGCCGGTCCAGCCGACGTCGCCGAGGAACGCCGGCGACAGCAGCGCGCCGAACACCAGCAGCGCGGCGAGCTTGAGCAGTTCGGCGACCAGTTCACCGAACTGCTCGAAGGACTCCCGGTGCCGGTGCCCGACGGTCGCGACGGTGACCCCGGCGGCGAACGCTGCCAAGAACAGGTTGCCGTGCGTGGCTTGCGCGGTCGCGAGCACCAGCAGCCCGATCGCGACGGCGTTCAGCGGCTCGTACTTGGGCGAGATCGCGAACCACCGGGTGCGCACCAGCATGATCGCCGCCCAGGGGATCGCCACGCCGATGGCCAGGCCGCCGGCGAGTTCGGCGCCGAGTTCGCCCAGGTGGAGGTTCTCCTCGCCCTGGGCGATCGCCAGGAACAGCACCACGAACGGCAGGACGAGCCCGTCGTTGACGCCCGACTCGACGTTGAGCAGATGCCGCAGCCGGGGCGGGACCTTGTCGTTGCCGACGAGCGCGGCGGCGAACACGGGGTCGGTGGGGGTGAGGATGGCCGCGATCAGCAGTGACTGCACCCATCCCAGGCCGACGACGTAGTGCGCGAGCACTGCGGTGACCAGCAGGGTCAGCGGCAGGCCCCAGCCCAGGGCGCGTCCGGGCAGCCGCCAGGCGCTGCGCAGGTCCTGCCAGCCCGCGTGCATGCCGTCGGTGAACAGGACCGCGAACAGTGCCAGCTCCGCCAGCTCGGACACCAGCGTGTCGCCCGGCTTCAGGGCGATCACCCCGGTGACGCCGTCGCCGAGGAGGAACCCTCCGACCAGGAACAGTGCCGCCGTCGACAGCACGGTGCGGTGCGCGAGGCTGGACACCAGGACCGCCAGCAGCAGCATTGCGGAGAAGGCGAGCAGAAGGTTGGGCATACCGGGGCTCTTTCGGGAATGGCGGACGCAGCGCCGACCAGACTTCCCGGCTCACCAGCCAATGACCCTAACGCGGATCCGAGCGCGCTTTCCACACGGCACCCCCGGACGGCCTTGGCCGGCCGAGGATCAGCCGAGGTCGCGGTGGGTGAACCGCCAGGCTCCGACGGTCATGAGGACGGCCGCGGCTGCGGTCAGGATCGCGGCATCGGCGAGCTGGAGGCCGTTCTTCAGCGGTTCGCCGCCGATGTAGTACTGGTACGGGGTCAGGTTGCGGAGCCAGGCGGCGCCGATTTGCGGGGCGAAGCCGTGCAGGGCGTAGGCGGCGACGCCGACCCCGGCGGTGATGCCGAAGACGGTGGGGCGGCTCTTGCGTGTGGCGGCGCCGAGACCGGTGGCGAGTGCTCCGAACACGGTGGCGAGCAGGGCCAGGTTGATCGCCTGGGCGGTGAAGTGGCCGAGGCTGATGGCGTCCAGGTCGGCACTGGAGCGGATGGCCGTCATCCCGGCCAGGACCACGGCGGCGATGACGGCGGCGCCGGTGGCCAGCGCGGCGAAGCGGTGCAGCAGCAGGCGGACGCGGCCGACGGGGTGGGCCAGCAGGAGGTCCAGGTAGCCGGACTCCTCGTCGGCGGAGACCATCCGGGCTCCTGTCGCCGCACCGTAGAAGGTCGCCAGGAGCGGGACCAGCAGGCCGAACACGGCGCCCTGGAGGTAGCCGGCGGCGCTGGAGACGTCGTCGAGGCCGAAGCCTCGCATGGATTCCGGGACGTTCGCCATGGAGTCGGCGGAGATCTGCGGGTAGAAGCTGCCGTACATCATCGCCAGCAGTCCGGTGGCGGCGGCCCAGGCGGTGAAGACGCGGCGGTTGTCGTACAGGGTCTTGGTGAAGATCGAGCCGCTGAAGGCGCGGGCCGGGCCGGATGTGCCGGGGACAGGGGTGGTCATGGTGCCGCCCTTTCGGGGACGTGATGGCGAGGGTGGGTCAGGCGGCGCTGGAGGCACCGGTGTAGTAGGCGTGGAAGAGCTCTTCCAGGTCCTGGGTGTCGGCGCGCAGGGCGGTGACGGTGTGCCGGGCGGCGGCCTTGACCAGTGCGTCGGGGGAGCCGTCGACGCGGCAGCTGAGCGTGGGGCCCTCGGTGGTCACTCGGGTGACGCCGGGCAGGGCGGCGAAGTCCTCGGCTCGGACCGGGTCGGCGAAGGTGATCCGCACTGTCAGGAAGGAGCGGGAGCGCAGTTCGGCGACGGTGTCCAGAGCGGCCAGCTCGCCGTCGCGGATGATGGCGACGCGGTCGGCGACCGCCTCGACCTCGCTCATGATGTGGCTGGACATGAACACCGTCTGCCCGTCGGCTCGCGCCTCGGCCACCATGTCCAGGAAGGTCTGCTGCACCAGGGGGTCCAGGCCGGAGGTCGGCTCGTCCAGGATCAGCAGCTCGGGCTGGTGCATGAACGCCTGGACCAGACCCACCTTCTGCCGGTTCCCCTTGGACAGGGTCTTGATACGGGCGGACAGGTCCAGCTCCAGCCGATCGGCCAGCGCCGCGATCCGGTGCGGGGAGACGCCGCCGCGCAGCTTGCCCAGGAACATCAGGCACTCGCCCGCCTTCTGCCGGCCGTCCACGACGAAGTCGCCGGCCAGGTAGCCGATGCGGCGCTGCAGCTCGACCGCGTCGGCGCGCGGATCCAGGCCCAGCACGCGGGCGGTGCCCGAGGTGGGCCGGATCAGGTCCAGCAGCAGCCGGATGGTGGTGGACTTCCCGGCCCCGTTGGGGCCCAGGTAGCCGAACACCTCCCCGGCCCGTACCTGGAGGGTGAGGCCGCGCAGGCCGCGGCGGGTGCCGTAGGTCTTGGTGAGCTCGGTGAGCTCGATCGCCGTGTTCACGACGCAGAAGCTATCAGAACTTTCAGAGAATTTTGAAGATTCGGAGCTGTTAGGATTCGACCCTGAGAAACAAGAAGGGGGACGAGGTTGGCGGACACCACGGAGGCGGCCGAGCACCTGGCACTGGTGCTGTCCCAGGGCGGCCTGCAGAAGGCGACCGCGCGGGTCCTGGCGGCGTTCATGTTCGCCGACCAGGACAGCATCACCGCACCCGAGTTGGCCGAACGGCTGGGCATCAGCTCCGGCGCCGTGTCCGGAGCGATCAAGATGCTGTCCACCGTCGGACTCATCGAACGCGTCCCCGCGCCGGGCAGCCGGCGCGAGCACTACCGGGTGCGCGAGGGCGCCTGGGCAACTCTGATGTCGTCCCAGAACGGCATGGTCCAGGCGATGTTCGAGGCCGCCGACCGGGGCATCGCCGCCGCCGGGGACGGCAGCCACGCGGCCCGCCGGCTGCAGGAGATGCGTGACTTCTACAGCTTCATGTTCCGCGAGATGCCCGCCTTGATCGAACGGTGGCGCACGGAACGCGTCGACCGCACCACGGCCGGCTCAGACGGTTAGCCGTCCGAGGCTATCGTCGCGGGCGGGGCCGGGCGCCAAGCAGCTTCTGCCACGGCTTCTGACGGCTCGCAGGGGGCGGGAAGTGCGGCATGGAATGCAGCCTGTTGCCCATCCAGTCGCCGTGCGGGGTGATGACGGCGAAGCGGGCGCCTGCGGGATCGGTCATGAACGCCATACGCCCCATTGCCACTTGTTCCTCGTCGGTCGGGCCGAAACGAATGCTGGCGCCCAGGTCCGCGGCCCGGCTGACCGTGGCGTCGCAGTCCTCGACCCATATCCAGGGGAACCAGTGGGGCGGGTAGCCCGCCGGAAACGACTCGTCCATCTCGATCACGCTTGCGACCACGTTTCCGTCGACCTGCCAGGCGGTGACGGGGCGGTCGCGGAAACGGCGCTCCATAGCCTGCCAACCGAACACCTGCTCGTAGAACGTGCGCGCCTGCCCGGGCCGCCGGCAGGCGAACTCGACCCAGCAGACGGCGGAGGGCTCATCGATGACCGCCGCGCCGTGCAGGCGCCGGGGCTGCACCACGGCGAAATCGGCTCCCTCGCGGTCGCCGAACATCGCCAGCTGTTCGAGGTCTGCGACATCGATGGGGTCTGACAGTACGTGACCGCCCGCGTCCAGCACCGCCTGTGCGGTGCCGTGGAGATCGCTGGCGCGGAAATAGCAGAGCCAGGAGGGATACTGCGCACTGTCGGCGAGCGGCTGCATCCCGAGGACCTCTGGGCCCAGGTCGCCGAGCGTGAACATGGACAGGTCGGTCAGGCCCGGGATCGTCACATCGTAGACGCCCCACCCGAACAGCTCGCAGTAAAACCTTCTGGACCCCTCCACGTCCGGAGTGGCCAGCTCGATCCATGCGGGCCAGCCTGGCGGATATTCATCAACGTCCGGCATATCAACACACCCCCTTAAAAACGTAACTTTATGCAGAGGGGCTGCAGATGCTTCAACAAAGCCCTGGTTTAGAAGGGGTAAAATGGTTCAACGTCGATTGTTGGAAGGTCGGCGGCACGGTCACCAGGCCGACCCGTCGGCGGCGATCAGCCCGGCCGTCCAACCCCCGCGATGACGGCCTGGCCCAACTCGCGCGTCATTCCGCCGGAACCGCGAGGCGCACGCGGGGAGCGCTGGTGACCAGCGCCGGCAGCGCGACCTGCAACTCGACACGGGCGAGCTGTCGGCCGACGTGATCGAAGCGCCCGGGCACTGGCTGCGGAAGTTCTCTCCGTGAGCCGGAGCTGGTGATGCTTGCCTAAGGATGACCGGGGGCGTTACGCGGGCCTCGGTAGGGCAGGGTCTGGCTGTAGACGACGTTGGTGGTGGTGCTGCCGAACTGGGCGAGTTCGTCGACGATCTGTTCGAGGTGGGCCATGGAGCCCGCCGCCACCTTCAGGGTGAAGCAGTCCTCGCCGGTGGTGCGCAGGCATTCGAGGATCTCCATGCGCTCGCCGAGCAGGCGGCGCAGCGGCTCATGCCGGCTGCCGGGATACTTCAGGCGCACGACGGCCAGCACGGTGAATCCGACCTTCGCCAGGTCGATGTCGGCCCGGTAGCCGGCGATGACCCCCGCCGCCTCCAACCGCCTGACGCGTTCGGTGGTCGCCGAGGCGCTGAGATTCACCCGGCGGCCCAGCTCGGTGAGGGGAATGCGGCCGTCCTGCTGGATCTCCACCAGGATCGCCCAGTCGGTGACGTCCAGATCCTCGGTCATACGCCGAATGTACCGTCGTTTTCACGGCGACCGCGGGCGAGCACCGTGAGAACTGCCTTCAGAATCCAGTGATCGGCTGGGTACCGTCATCCTGTGCGCATTGGAGTGAATGTTCCGAACTTCGGGCCGGGGACGGCTCCGGCCGTGCTGCGGCGCTGGGCGCAGACCGTGGAGGCGCTCGGTTACGACCTGTTGATGATCTCTGACCACGTCGTGGTGACGCCCGACGTCGCCGAGCAGTATCCGGCTCCGTTCTACGAGCCCTTCACCACCCTCGCGTGGCTGGCCGGCGTCACGGAACGGGTCGCTCTCGGCACCTCGGTGCTCATCGTGCCGTACCGGCACCCCCTCCTCATGGCCCGGATGGCGGCGAACCTCAATCGGTTCAGCGACGGCCGCCTGGTGCTCGGCGTGGGCGTCGGCTGGGCGCGCCAGGAGTTCGACGCCCTCGGGGTGCCGTTCGAACAACGCGGACGGCTCACCGACGATCACCTGCGGGCAATGCGCACCGCCTGGGCGGACGAGGACGACTACCGCAGCGGGCCGATACCGATCTGGGTCGGCGGCAACACCGACCTGGGCCTGCGCCGGGCGGTCCACCTCGGTGACGCCTGGCATCCCCTTCGCATGACCCTGCCGTGGTTGCGGAGCGCGGTGGACCGCATGAAGGCCATCGCGCAAGCGTCGGAACGGCCTGTGCCCGCCCTGGTACCCCGCATCGTTCTGCGGCTGACCGACCTCCCGGTAACGGGCCCCGAACGGCGCGCCGGCGAGGGCACCATCGACCAGGTCCTCCAGGACCTGGAAGAGCTGCGGCTCCTCGGTTCCGACACCGTTGTGCTCGACCCGTTCGACAAGGACCCCGCGGAGACGCTCGCACCGAACAGGGCCTGGCAGGCGCTGGCGACCGTGGCCGACCGCTGGACACACTCGACTCACCAAGGGGAATCACAGTGACACCTCAAGACGAGAACTTCCTGCGCAGGGCCATCGGGCTGGCCGCCAAGGCCTGCGCGAGCGGGGACGCCCCCTTCGGATCACTGCTGGTGGGACCGGAGGGTGACGTGCTGGCCGAGGAGCACAACACGGTCACCAGCGAGGGCGACATCTCCGCCCATCCGGAGCTGAAGCTGGCCCGATGGGCGGCCCGCGAGCTGGACCCGGCCGTCGCGGCGGCCACCACGATGTACACCAGCTGCCAGCCCTGCGACATGTGCAGAGGCGGCATCGAGCGGTCCGGGCTCGGGCGCGTGGTGTACGCACTGTCCAACGAACAGCTGGCCACACTCAAGCCGGGCGGCGGCTGGCCGCAGGTGCCCCAGGAGGGGCCGGCCTTGTTCGAGGAGGCGCGCATCCCGCTTGACAGCTTCTACCGCTGACGGGGGACAGGGCCGACACGGATGAGCATTTCTCCCCGCAGATCCGGCCCAACGACCACTGGCCGGTCCAGCGCCGGCCAACCAGGGCAGACGCGCTAGCACAGCAAGGCCGCGGTCGTGGACGAGGCGGGCCTGACCGTCGGGCCGGGCCCGGGCTCCCGTCGGAGAAACTTCTCGATCAGCCGCTCACACCGTTGCTCTGCTGCCCGGCCTGCCGGAGGATCTCCTCCGCGTCGTCGAGCGGAGGGTGGATGACGTCCAGGATCGTGTCCTTCACCTCCTTGCCCTGCTTTCCGTCGAGCTGCACCTGGCGGTCCCAGCCCGCGGTGAAGACGGCCCCGGCGGAACCGAGGTCCAGGCACGTCACGTACGGGTCGGGCGTGAAGTCCACCAGGGGCGCCCCGAGCAGGTCGGCGGCGGCGTTGTGCCCCGCGGCCTTGCCCATGGGGGTGGCGAACTGGCAGCTCTGGAGTGCATGGCGTCCCGTGCCGTCGGCGACGGCCGCGGCGACATCGCCGGCGGCGAACACGTCGCCCTGGACGCGCAGCCGGCGGTCGACCGGCAGGCGGCCCAGCGGGTCCCGTTCGGCCGGGATCTGCGCGGTCAACAGGTTGGCGCGCATGCCTCCCGTCCATATGACGACCTCCGCCGGCAGGCGGGTGCCGTCGAGGAGGCGCGCACCCGTCTCGTCCACGGCCGTGATGGTGGTGCCGAGCCGGACCTCTACGCCGAGTGCCGTGAGGGCCGCCTCGATCACCGGACGGGGCCCGGGGCCCAGGTCCGGCCCGACCGTGTCGGCCCGCTCGATCAGTACCACCTCTCCCCGCTCCGCCAGTTCGGTGGCGATCTCGAGACCGGTGAACCCCGAACCCACGACAACAGCCCGGAACCCGCTCATTCCGTGCAACCGGCCGGCCAGCCGGGCCGCACCCTCGGCGGTGTCGATGTCGAAGAGCAGTTCGGAGCCGGGGATCGCCGGGCGGCTCAGGCGGCTGCCCGCGGCCACCACCAGCCGCTCGTAGGTGAGCGGCCGGTCGTCCGCGACGACGCGGTGGGCATCGGTGTCGATCTCGGTCACCGCGGCGCGCAGGTGCGAGACCCCGATCGGCTCCAGGAAACGCTTCAGCGGAACGCGCGACCAGTCGGGAAGCAGTCTGTGCAGCCGCGGTCGCAGCACCAGGTCATCGTTGGGCGCCACCAGGGTGATGTTCAGATCGGTGTCGCCGCGAACCCGGGCGGCCGCAGCGGCGCTCCAGATTCCCGCGAAGCCGCCGCCGATGATGACGATGCCGGACATGGGGACTCCTTCTGGTCGTGTTCGGGGGTGCATGCGTTGCCTTGGGGGCCGGCGGGTCCACTGCCGGGCCCGCGGCGCGTGATCTCGGGACGGCGTCACCGCAGTGCCCGTTTGTGGACCTTTCCTGAAGCGGTACGGGGCAGGTCCTCGACGAAGCGGACGGTGTGGGGGATCTTGTAACGTGCCAGCCGGCCGGTGAGGAAGGCGGTCAGCGCTTCCCGGTCGAGCGAGGCGCCGGGCCGTGTCCGCACGAAGGCGCAGCCCACCTCGCCCCACCGGTCGTCGGGGATCCCGATGACGGCGCACTCCTCGACGTCCGGGTGTTCCAGGAGTTGCGACTCCACCTCGGCCGGGTAGACGTTCTCCCCGCCGGAGATGTACATGTCCTTGATGCGGTCGACGATGTAGAAGTATCCGTCATCGTCCATGCGCCCCACGTCGCCGGTGCGCAGCCAGCCGTCCTCGGAGAGCACGGTGGCGGTGGCGTCGGGGCGGCCCCAGTAGCCCGGCATGATGGTGGGCCCCTCGACGAGGATCTCGCCCGCGTCGTCCGCCTCCGTTCCGGCCGAGGCCGGGCGGGCCAGCCGCGCGTCGCTGAAGAAGTGCGGGACGCCGGCGGATCCGGCCTTGACCGTGCTCATCTCCGCGCTGAGGATGAGCGCGCCCGGCGCGGCCTCGGTCAGCCCGAATCCCTGCAGGATCTCCAGTCCGCGTTCCTGGTAGGTGCGGATCAGCTGGAGCGGCACCGGTGCTCCTCCGGCCAGCAGGGAGCGCAGGGACGAGAGGTCGGCGGTGCGCCACCGGGGTGAGCGCGCCAGATCGGCGAACATCGTGGGCACCCCGAACATCCATGTCACGCCGTGCCGTTCGACGAGGTCGAAGCAGGCGTCGGGGTCCCAGCCGCGCATGAGGACGGCGACGCCGCCCTTGAGAAGGGTCGGCAGCAAGGTCATGTTGAGGGCCGCGACATGGAACAGCGGCGCGCTGACCAGCGTCACCTCGTCACTGGTGAGGTCCAGTTCGACCAGGGTGTTCAGGCAGTTCCAGATGACGTTGCCGTGGGTCAGCGTCGCCCCCTTGGGGCTGCCCGTGGTGCCCGAGGTGTAGAGGATGAGCGCGGGGTCGTCGTGCCCGACGGGCTCGTCGATCGGGTCGGTGGGCGCGGCTCGGAGGCTCTCCTCGTAGTCGTGGCCGCTCCCGGCGCCGCCGTCGACGGCCATCAGGAGCGGTGCTGCCGTCAGCCGCTCCACCACGTCGGCGCTTTCGGCGCTGTAGATCAGTATCGACGCCCCGCAGTCCTGGAGCTGGTGGTCGACCTCTGCGGTCGCCAGCCTCGTGTTGAGCGGGACGAAGACGGCGCCGAGCGTGTGGGCGGCGAACATGCTCTCCACGAGGGACGGCCGGTTGGGGCCGAGGTAGGCGACGCGGTCGCCGCGGCCGAGCCCGAGGCCCCGCAGCGCGTGGGCGAGCGCGGTCACGCGTGCGAAGAGGTCGGCGTAGGTGAGGGTGCCGTGCTCGCTCAGCAGAGCGGGCCGGCCGGGGCGGCTGCGCGCCCGCCGGGCCGGCCATGATCCGAGGCCGTGGTCGCGCATCAGGAGTCCCCTCCGTCGGATGGAGTGCCTTCCCCGGCGTCGGTGAAGGCCAGCCGCTGGAGCATGTCCAGCAGCAGATCGCGTTCCTCCGGGGACAGGTGCTTCAGGAACCTCTGCCGTGCCTTCGTGACGTCCTTCCTCGCCTGGTCGCGCATCTCCCGGCCTTGCGGCGTCGGCGCGACCAGACGCGCGCGCCGGTCACCCGGGTGAGGCAGACGCTCGATCAGTCCGCGGGCCTCCAGCGCGTCGACCAGCGCGACCACCGGGCTGGGGTCGAGGCCCAGGTAGGCGGCGATCTGGCGCTGTGAGGCCCCGTCGCGGTCGCACACGTAGGACAGGACGGAGAAGTGCCGGACCCGCAGGCCGTGATCGGCCAGGTGGGCGTTGGTGATCCGCACCATGAGCCCGCTGGTTCGAGCCAGCAGGAAACCGACGTCTCCGGTCAAATCCACCTCTTGGAGTTCCGGCACCGTCATCCGTCCGCCCTTCAGAACGATGATGAAGACAATAATTGAAGTTATCATCTACCTTCGCGTACCGTCCAGGGGACGAACCGCGCGGACGCGGACGTCCACCGGCGATGAAGGAGAAGCAATGGATCTTGCTGGAAGGGTCGCCGTCGTCACCGGCGCCGGCGCTGGGCTAGGGCTGGCCTACGCCCGGGACCTGGCCAGGGGCGGGGCCCGCGTGGTGGTCAACGATGTCGATGCCGCGGCGGCCGAGGCCGCGGTGGAGGCGATCCGGGGGGAGGGCGGCATCGCGGTGGCCGAGGCCGCCCCGGTCGGCGACTCGGAGGCCGCACAGGCACTCGTCGACCGGGCAGCCGGCGAGTACGGCCGCCTCGACGTGATGGTCACGAACGCGGGGGTGCTGCGCGACACGGTCCTGTGGAAGATGACGGACGAGGATTTCGACGCGGTCATCGACGTCCACCTGCGGGGCACCTTCACGTGCGTTCGGGCGGCCGCCATCGCGATGCGCGCGCAGGGCGAGGGCGGTCGGATCATCTGCGTCGGCTCGCCCACCGGGCAGCGCGGCAACTTCGGCCAGACCAACTACGCCGCCGCCAAGGCCGGAATCGTGGGCATGGTCCGTACCTGGGCGATGGAACTCGCCAGGGCGCGGATCACGGTGAACGCCGTCATCCCCGTCGCCGCGACGGCGATGACCAGGTCGGTCCCGTTCCTCAAGGCCCATGTCGAGGCATTGGAGAGCGGCGCGGAACTCCCGCCCTACGTACGTCGCACGCTCGGTCTCGGTACGCCGCAGGACGCCGCCGGGCTGGTGACGTTCCTCGCCTCGGACGCGGCCGCGGACATCACCGGGCAGGCGATCGGCATCGGCGGCGACCGGGTGGGCGTCTGGTCCCACCCGCAGCAGATCAGCGCCGCCTACGCGACCGGCGGCTGGAGTGCGGACGACCTCGCCGGTGTCTGGAGCACCGCGCTCCGGCCCCACCTCCAGACCTTCGGCGAGCAGCTTCCCCAACCCCAGGAGTGATCCCATGCCCGCGCAGATCGACACCGCCGCCGCCACCGCCATCGACGTGCACGTCCATGTCGAGGTGGACGACACCGGTCACACCTCGATGGGCGGCGAGCTGCTCGAAGCCTCCGCCGCGTACTTCAAGTCGCACCACCGCACCCCGACGGTGGACGAGATCGCCCGCACCTATCGCGCCCGGGCGATGGCGGCGGTCGTCTTCACCGTGGACCACCAGGCGGCGACCGGCCACCCGCCGATCGCCAACGAGTTCGTCGCCGAGGCCGCCGCCAGGCATCCCGACGTTCTGATCCCCTTCGCCAGCCTCGACCCCGCTCGCGGCCGCGCCGCCGTCGACGAGGTGCCCCGGCTCGTCGGCGAGTACGGTGTCCGCGGTTTCAAGTTCCACCCCAGCCTGCAGAGCTTCGACCCGGCCGACCGGGCCGTGTACCCCCTGTACGAGGCCATCGCCGCGCAGGGCGTCCCGGCCGTCTTCCATACCGGCCAGACCGGCATCGGGGCCGGGCTGCGCGGCGGCGGGGGGATCAGGCTCGGGCTGTCGAACCCGATGCTGCTCGACGCGGTCGCTGCGACCTTCCCCGATCTCACGATCGTCATGGCCCACCCCTCCTTCCCCTGGCAGGACGAGGCGCTCGCGGTCGCCACCCACAAGGAGAACGTCTGGATCGACCTTTCCGGCTGGTCGCCGAAGTACTTCCCTCCGAACCTCGTCCGCTACGCCAACTCGCTCCTCCAGGACAAGGTCCTGTTCGGGTCGGACTTCCCGGTCATCACGCCCGACCGCTGGCTCGCCGACTTCGAGCGCCTCGACATCAAGCCGGAGGTCCGGCCCAAGATCCTCAAACACAACGCGTGCCGGCTCCTCGGCCTGACCGGATGAACAGGGGGAACCCGATGCCCAGGACCGTCCCACTCGCCGAGGTCGCCGCACTGGTCGGCGAGGACCTCGGCCACAGCGGGTGGCTCACCGTCGACCAGCGGCGCATCGACGCGTTCGCCGATGCGACCGGCGACCATCAGTGGATCCACGTCGACACGATCGCCGCGCAGGACGGCCCGTACGGCGGCACCATCGCCCACGGTCACCTCACGCTCTCGCTGATCATCCCCCTGTGGAGCGAGCTGCTCGAGATCCAGCACGTCACGACGAAGATCAACTACGGCCTGGACCGGGTGCGGTTCCCGGCCCCGGTGCGGAGCGGCTCCCGTGTCCGCCTCCAGGCGTCCATCGCCGAGGTCATCGGCATTCCCGGCGGCGTACAGCTGGTCGTCGACGCGACGATGCGCGCGGAGGGGGAGAGCAGGCCCGTCTGCGTCGCCCGGCCGGTCCTGCGATACCTGGCCTGATCTCGAGCCGCGGCGGCCCGGTCACCTTTCGGTGGCCGGGCCGTCCCGCCGTCGCGCCCGCGCCGCGCGCGGTCGTCCCACTGTTCGCCCCTACTGAGATCCAAGGAGCTTCACGCCATGGGGCATTACAGAAGCAACGTCCGTGACATCGAGTTCAACCTGTTCGAAGTGCTCGGTGTCGACAAGCCCGTCGGCCCTGGCGGGCCCTTCCCGGACTTCGACCGCGACACCGTCCGCCACGTGCTGGAGGAGGTCGACAGGCTCGCCGTGGGTCCGCTCGCGGACTCGTTCGGCGAGGCGGACCGCCGTCCGCCGCGGTTCGACCCTGAGACCGGGTCGGTGACGCTGCCGGCCTCTCTCAAGAAGAGCTACACCACGCTTCGGGATGCCGAGTGGTGGCGCCTGGAGGCGCCGGTGGAGCTCGGCGGTACGGCGGCTCCACGGACGCTGGTCTGGGCCGTCTCCGAACTGGTCCTGGGCGCCAATCCGGCCGTGCACCTGTACGGCACCGGCGTACCGTTCGCCGGCGTCCTGCATCGTCACGGCACCGACTCCCAGCGCGGAACGGCCCGGCACATCATCGAACGAGGCTGGGGCGCCACCATGGTGCTCACCGAGCCGGAGGCGGGCTCGGACGTCGGCGCGGCCCGCACGAGGGCGTCGCGGCAGCCGGACGGCACCTGGCACATCGACGGCGTCAAGCGGTTCATCACCTCCGCCGAGCACGACCTGAGCGAGAACATCGTCCATCTCGTGCTGGCGCGGCCGGAGGGGGCGGTGCCCGGGACCAAGGGCCTGTCCCTGTTCATCGTGCCGAAGTTCCTGTTCGATCCGGAGACCGGGAAGATCGGCCGCCGCAACGGCGTGCGCGCCACCAACCTCGAACGCAAGATGGGGCTCAAGGCGTCCACCACCTGCGAGCTCCGCTTCGGCGAGCACGAACCCGCGGTCGGCTACCTGCTCGGCGACGTCCACGACGGCATCGCCCAGATGTTCGACGTCATCGAGCACACCCGGATGCTGGTCGGCGTGAAGGCGATGGCGACGCTGTCGACGGGCCACCTGAACGCCGTGGAGTTCGCCAGGACAAGGATCCAGTCGGCTGATCTCGCCCGCAAGGGCGACGGGACCGCCCCGCCCGTCCCGATCATCCGGCACCCCGACCTGCGTGCCGGGCTGATGCTCACCAAGGCGTACGCCGAAGGTCTTCGCGCCCTGGTCCTCTACACGGCCGCGCGGCAGGACGAGGTCATCCGGGGAGAACATGAGGGGGCGGACGTCACGACGGCGCGCGCTGTCAACGGACTGCTGCTGCCCGTCGTCAAGGGCGTCGCCTCCGAACGCGCCTGCGAGCGGCTCGCCCACGCCCTGCAGACGTTCGGCGGCTCAGGTTACCTGCAGGACCATCCCCTGGAGCAGTACCTGCGGGACGCCAAGATCGACACCCTGTACGAGGGGACCACGGCGATCCAGGGGCAGGACTTCTTCTTCCGGAAGATCGCGCGGAACGAGCGGGTCGCGCTCGACGCCCTGACGGCCGAGATGACCGGCTTCCTGGACTCCGTCCGTGACGACCGGCTGTGGCGCGAGTCCGCCGCGGTGCGCGGAGCCGTGGGCGACGTCAACGGCATGGTGGACGCGATGCTCGGACAATGGCGCGCCGCCGGGCGCGACCCGCGCGAGATGTACAAGGTCGGCCAGAACACCACACGGCTGCTGATGGCCGCCGGTGACCTGATGATCGGGTACCTGCTCCTGCGGCAGGCCGCGACCGCCCTGGCCAGGCTGGACGAAGGGGACCTGCCGATCGCCGACCGGGCCTTCTACGCGGGCAAGCGGGCGGTCGCCCAGTACTTCGCCAGGACCGTGCTGCCCGAACTCGCCGTCCGCCGCGCGGTCGTCGAGTCCACCGACAACGCCCTCATGGACGTCGCCGAGGAGTCCTTCTGAGCGGGCCTCCCCACAGCGCGCGGGCCGGGGGGGGCCGGCCCCCCC